>SKPY01000050.1 GCA_007119305.1 Nitriliruptorales bacterium | reverse complement strand
TCGGGGGACGCTGCGCTCGCGGAAACCCGTAGCCCCCTCGGCCCCACCGCGACGGCTGCGTGGCGGGCCTCGGGGGACGCTGCGCTCGCGGAAACCCGTAGCCCCCTCGGCCCCACCGCGACGGCTGCGTGGCGGGCCTCGGGGGACGCTGCGCTCGCGGAAACCCGTAGCCCCCTCGGCCCGCTCGCTGCCGCGCGGACAATACGTAACACCCGGGTGTTACGTATTGTCCGCGCGCCGAGAGGCACGGGGCGCAGTGGCGCGGTTGACGGGGCTGGGGGTGGGGCGTATCGTGGGCTGTGCCCTCGAACACCAGTTCGAGGATCGGCGGGTCGGACGCGAGGGAAGGCGCGCCCGACCCGCCATCTCCTTCCCGCCGGTACCGCGCACCACCCCGTGCGACCCCGAGGCAGGAGGGCAGCAGATGACCAAGCGGATCCGGGAAGCGGTCGAGGTCACCGGGCTCACGGCTGATGCCGCCCCGCTCGCGTTCCGCTGGCGGGGCAGCGCCTACCGGGTGCTCACGGTGCTCGGTCACTGGCGGGAGGACGCGAGCTACTGGTCGGGTGGCGGGATCGAGGTCCCCCAGCGCGACCTCTGGCGTGTCGAGGCCTGCAACGGCGCTGGCCCGCGGGCCGCCAGCGGCGTCTACGAGCTCGTCTCCGAGCGCGGGGGGTGGCGACTCGACCGGGTGTGGGACTGACGGTAGGTTGCCTGCATGACCGAGCGCTACGAGCAGTTCGCGAGCCTGCAGATCAACCGCCCCGAGGAGCATCTCCTCGAGCTGGTGCTGTCCAACCCCGGCAAGCTCAACGCCGTCGACCACGAGATGCACCGCGACCTCGCGCACATCTGGCCGGTGATCGACGCCGACCCTGACACCCGGGTCGTGCTCGTGCGGGGGGAGGGCAAGGCGTTCAGCGCCGGCGGCGACCTCAACCTCGTCACCGACATGGCCGACGACTTCGCGGTGCGCATCCGGGTGCTGAAGGAGGCCAGGGACCTCGTCTACAACGTCATCAACTGCGCGAAGCCGGTGGTGTCGGCCATGCACGGCCCCGCCGTCGGCGCGGGACTCGTCGTCGGTGTGCTCGCCGACGTCTCGATCGCCGCGCGCAGCGCACGCATCATCGACGGGCACACGAAGCTCGGGGTGGCGGCCGGCGACCACGCGGCCATCTGCTGGCCGCTGCTCGTCGGCATGGCGAAGGCCAAGTACCACCTGCTGACCTGCGAGCCGCTGTCCGGCGAGGAGGCCGAGCGCATCGGGCTCGTCTCGCTGTGCGTGGACGACGACGCGCTGCTCGAGACGGCCTACGACGTCGCCCGCCGTCTCGCGTCGGGCTCGCAGTCGGCGATCCGTTGGACCAAGTACACGCTCAACAACTGGTACCGCGCGTTCGGCCCGTCCTTCGACGCCTCGCTCGCCCTCGAGTTCCTCGGCTTCGACGGCCCGGACGTGCGCGAGGGCGTCGCGGCGCTCCGCGAGAAGCGCCCGGCCCGGTTCACCGGACCGGCCTCGGAATGACCCCGCCGGGCGCCGCGCGTCCGCCGCCGCGCCGCGTCTGGTACGTCCTCGCCGCAGCGCTGCTGCTCGCGGCCACCGTCGGGGGCGGCCTCGGGGTCGTCGCCGCTGTGCGGGGCGCCGACGTCGCGCCGGAGGGGTTCACCGCCCCGGGCACGCTGACCGTGCGCGCCGAGGCGGACACCCCCTACGTCATCTACCTGCACACGCGCGGCAGCCCGCTCGGCGCGGTCGACCCCGGCGCCGTCGACCCTGCCGTGCTGCGCTGTGAGGTCACCCGCGTCGAGGACGAGGCCGCGGTCGAGGTGCGGACGCTGTCGGGCCGGACCACGCTCACGGTGGGCGAGGACGAGTACGTCTCCCGGTTGGGCTTCGTCGCCGAACGCGCCGGACCGCACGCGGTGACCTGCGCGGTGGACCACCAGCGGCAGACCCCGCTGGCGGTGGGCCGCCACCTGGCGGTCTTCGGCCTCTTCGGGCGGGTCGGGCTCGTCCTCCTCGCCGCGCTGCTCGTAGGGACGGCGGGGGTGGCCGTGCTCGCCGTCGTGGCGGCCCGCCGAGCAACGCACCGGTATGCCACGAAACAGCGCCCCGGCGTGGATGCGGGTGGCATAGGGTAGGACGTGTCGCGACGCTGCAACGAGGAAGGTGTGGACCATGGCAGACCCCGCCGCGTCCCGGCAGGTGATCACCGACGGCATGCCGAGCCAGCTGCCTGACATCGATCAACAGGAGACGCAGGAGTGGCTCGACTCGCTCGACGCCGTGGTCGAGCGTCACGGGCGCGACCGCGCGCGGTTCCTCATGCTCAAGGTGCTCGAGCGGGCCCGGGCCGAGCACCTCGGCATCCCCGCGCTGCGCTCGACGGACTACATCAACACGATCCCGCCGGAACGCGAGCCCGACTTCCCCGGCGATGAGGACCTCGAGCGCCGCATCCGCTCGATCATCCGCTGGAACGCGGCCGTCATGGTGTCGCGCGCGAACCGCCCCGAGATCGGCGTCGGCGGCCACATCGCGACCTACGCGTCGGCTGCGGACATCTACGAGGTGGGCTTCAACCACTTCTTCCGCGGCAAGGGCGACGCCGACGCGCCGCGGCCCGGCGACCAGCTGTTCATCCAGGGCCACGCCTCGCCGGGCATCTACGCCCGCGCCTACCTCGAGGGCCGGCTGACCGAGGAGCAGCTGGACCTGTTCCGCCAGGAGACCCCGACGACCAGCGACGGCCGTCAAGGCCTGGCGAGCTACCCCCACCCGCGGCTCATGCCCGACTTCTGGGAGTACCCCACGGTGTCGATGGGTCTCGGGGCGATCAACTCGATCTACCAGGCGCGCTTCAACCGCTACCTGCACAACCGCGGCCTCGTCGACACCTCCGGCTCCCGCGTCTGGGCGTTCCTCGGCGACGGGGAGATGGACGAGCCCGAGGCGCTCGGTGCGCTCACCGTCCCGGCGCGTGAGGAGCTCGACAACCTCACCTGGATCATCAACTGCAACCTGCAGCGCCTCGACGGCCCCGTGCGCGGCAACGGCAAGATCATCCAGGAGCTCGAGAGCGTCTTCCGCGGCGCGGGCTGGAACGTGATCAAGGTGCTGTGGGGCCACAAGTGGGACAAGCTGCTCGAGCTCGACGTCAACGGTGAGCTCGTGCGCAAGATGAACGAGACCCCGGACGGACAGTTCCAGACCTACACCGTCTCCGACGCGGACTACATCAAGGCCAACTTCTTCAACACGCCCGAGCTCGAGCGCATCCTCAACGAGTCCCCGCTGTCCAAGGAGGACCTGCCCGTGCTCGACCGCGGCGGGCACGACTACCGGAAGGTGTACGCCGCGTTCCAGGCCGCCACGCAGACGTCCGGGCAGCCCACGGTGATCCTCGCGCAGACGATCAAGGGCTGGACGCTCGGGCCTGACTTCGAGTCCCGCAACGCCACCCACCAGATGAAGAAGCTGTCGGAGAAGGCGCTGAAGAAGTTCCGGGACCGCCTCGAGCTCGACATCTCCGACGACGAGCTGGAGAGCGACCTCCCGCCCTACTACCACCCGGGCGAGGACAGCGAGGAGATCGACTACTTGCTCGAGCGTCGGCGCGAGCTCGGCGGCTTCCTGCCCGAGCGCCGCGTCTGGGCGGCGCCGGTCGAGCTGCCCGACCGGGACCGCTACGCGGCCCTGAAGCAGGGCGGCGGCAAGCAGGAGGTCGCCACGACGATGGCGCTCGTGCGCCTGTTCCGCGACCTCGCCAAGACCGACGACCTCGGCCCCCGCATCGTGCCGATCATCCCCGACGAGGCACGCACGTTCGGCATGGACTCGTGGTTCCGCGAGTTCAAGATCTACTCGCCGATGGGCCAGCAGTACGAGCCGGTCGACCGCGACATGCTGCTCGCCTACGTGGAGGCCGCCGACGGCCAGATCATCCACGAGGGCATCACCGAGGCCGGCTCGATGGGCACGGTCCACGCCGCCGGGTCGGCCTACGCGAGCATGGGCTACCACATGCTGCCGCTGTACATCTTCTACTCGATGTTCGGCTTCCAGCGCACCGGCGACTCGATCTGGTCGGCCACCGACCAGCGCGCGAAGGGCTTCCTCATCGGCGCGACCGCCGGGCGCACCACCCTGAACGGTGAGGGCCTGCAGCACGAGGACGGCCACTCGATCCTGCTCGCCGCCTCGAACCCCGGCGTGGTCACCTACGACCCGTCGTTCGCGTTCGAGCTCGCCGCCATCGTCGAGGACGGCATCAACCGCATGCTCGGCGGCGGGGACGGCCACGGCGAGGACGTCCTGTACTACCTCACCGTGTACAACGAGCCCGCCCAGCAGCCGGCGCTGCCCGAGGACGTCGACGAGGAGGCGATCGTCCGCGGCATCTACCGCTACGCGCGCTTCGAGGAGGAGCGCAGCCACCGCGCGCAGCTGCTCGCGAGCGGGTCGGCGATGGTCGCGGCGCTGGAGGCCCAGCGGCTGCTCAGCGAGGACTGGGACGTCGCCGCGGACGTCTGGAGCGTGCCTGGCTGGGTGGGCCTGCACCGCGACGGGCTCGACTGCGACGAGCACAACCTGCTCCACCCCGACCGCGATCCGCGCACACCGGTCGTGACCGAAGCGCTCGGCCAGGCGCAGGGTCCGTTCGTCGCGGTGACCGACTACCAGCGGGCGGTGCCCGGCCTCATCAGCCCCTGGGTGCCCGGGCGCTACTACACGCTCGGCACCGACGGGTTCGGGCGCTCAGACACCCGCACCGCCCTGCGCCGGCTGTTCCGTGTCGACGCCGCCCACATCGCGCTGGCCGCGCTCGCCGGCCTCGCCGAGGCGGGTGAGGTGAAGCGGGAGGCGGTCGCCGAGGCCATCGACCGCTACGACATCGACCCCGACGCCACCGTCGCGCTGCCGTAGTCGGCGTCGTGGCGCAGCGCATGGCTGGTGCCGCGCACTGCTGCGCGGGTGCGCCCGAGCACTGCTGCGCGGGCCCGCCGGAGCCCCGGCCGGCGGGCCGCTGAGCCGGCCGTGCACGCCCCGCCGCCGTTCGACATCGAGGCGTTTCTCGCGCGTCCGCTGACGGCCCGGCTGGCCACCGACGGTCCGACGGTCCGGCCCGTCTGGTACCTGTGGGAGGACGAGGCGTTCTGGTGGCTCACCGGCGACTGGTCCCGGCTGCCCCCACGGCTGGAGCGCGATCCCCGGGTCGCGCTGGTCGTCGACGCCCACGTGCCGGCGACGGGGGAGTGCCGCTGGGTCATCGCCCACGGCGCGGCGGAGCTCGTCGCCTACGACGAGGGGCGCGCCCGCCGCAAGCTGCGCCGCTACCTCGGACCCCGCGAGGACGAGTGGGGCGAGCGCTGGATCGCAGCGCCGACCCGGGGCGAGCGCTTCGTGCGCCTGGCCCCCCAGCGGCTGCTCGCCAAGGACTACAGCTACGAGCCCCCGCCGGGCGCGCCCGCGACCTGACCCCGACCTGACCCCTCGCGGGCACGGGAGCCCCGAGCGCGCCACGGCGCTGGTGGGGGCGACACGTAGGGCTGGCCGTGTGAGACCCGGGGGGGCGGTCGCATGGGCTGGGCGGGCGCGGCCGCGTGGGCTGGGCGGGGTGTCCGCGTGCGGCGACGGGGTAGACCGCGTGGCAGTGCGGGGCGGTCAGGCCTCGTGGGTGAGGGGCCTGGCGGTGCCCCCAACCGGGGTGACCAGGGGAGTGGCGTCGTCGGGCAGGCCGCCGGTGACCGTCACGCCGTCGACGTCGCACGAGCTGAAGCCGACGTCTCCGCCTGCCTCGACGACCTCGGCGAGCACTTGGTCGAAGAGCGCGTCCGACACCTGTAGGCGCTCGATCACGCCATGCTGCTGACGGCCCTCGTTGATGAGGTTCGTGATGATCGTCGTGGCGGTCGACTCCATGCGGGCTCCTCGCGCGTTCGCACCGTCAATCCTGCCCGCTCGCGCCCGTGGTGTCAGGCGCGGGCGCGGCAGGTTGGGGCCGCGGCGCTGCAAACTCGCGCAGGGTGACCATCGGACGCGGATCGGTGCTGGAGGTTACCGCGTGGGCGCGGCATCTTCGGGCGTCGGGCGGGTCTGGGTGGCGGGTCGGTCGGAGGATGCCGCGTGGTGTTGAGCGACATCCCTGTTGAGACGAGGAGGGCGGGGTGGCGCGCCGACGTTGCTTGCGGTACGCTACCGAACTCCAGTTCGATCACTTCCTTCCCACCTCGAGCTTTGGAGGGAAGGATGCCGCCACCGTTCGCCCACCTCGCTGCGAAGACCTGCTACTCGTTGCGGGATGCGGTGATCCGTCCCGGCGAGCTCGCCGAGATGGCGGCCGAGCTCGGCATGGAGGCGGTGGGGTTCGCCGACCGCGACGGCCTCTACGGGGCGGTGCGGGTCGCCCAGGCGTGCCGTGACGCCGGGGTGCGCCCGGTGTTCGGCGCCGACCTCGCACTCGACCTGGGCGAGCGGCGCGCGGGCTGGGCGGCCCGCCAGGGTCC
>SKPY01000523.1 GCA_007119305.1 Nitriliruptorales bacterium | reverse complement strand
GGTTGCCGAGTGCTTCGGCCAGCCCGGTGCCTTTGCTGACCCCGCCCGGCAGGATCATCAACGCGGCGCGGTTGCGCGCGAGCTGACAGTCCAGCTCGAGCCGGCCGACCTCCTCCAGCGCGACGGGTGCGTGGGCGGCGTCGCAGGCGAGCAGCACCCGCCCCTGGCGCAACGGCACGTCGCGGTGCGCAAGCGCCTGCGCGAGCTCAGGATCCACCGGCGCGGCGAGATCGCGGGTGCCGTCACCGTCGGCGAGCACCGCCCCGTTCTCCGCCACGATCGCGTCGAACTCGCCGTCAACCCCAGGGAAGTCCGCGCGCAGCTCGGACAGGATCCGGCCGGTCACCAGCACCACCGCCCGCCCGGCCGCGCGGGTCTCACGCACGGCCTCGAGCATCTCCGGCTCGGGCCGCGCACCCTCAGCGAGCGTGCCGTCGTAGTCGACCGCCACCGCCTGCCATGCACTCGACATGCTCGGCTCACCTGCCCACGCCGGCGCCGGTGCTCATGGCCGGGTCCTGGACTTGCGAGCATGGCCTCGGCGCCTGCAGGCGCAGAGGGCCGAAGGTCGCAGACGGCAGGGCCGTTTGCCGCACCCGTCCCACGGGGCATGTACGCTGCGTGCAGACCAGCCCGTGCGCGCCGGCTACCCGCTCCCGCCCAGCGACCGGTATCACCCCGCGCATCGGATCGGTTGCAGCCCTCGCCCGAGCGGCGACCGTCGTGCTCCAGCCTCGGGCCCTGCGTCGGAGACCTCTGATGCCCATGGCCGTCTACCTGCTCGAGTCGCAGCCTGTCATGGCAAGCATCGCAACACGCGTCTCAACGTCCACCCTCTGCCGGCACAACTCAGCCGCAATCCGGGGTGCACGAGCAGCGTTGCGGCTGCGCCTGTGCGGGGGTGGACGTCAAGGCACGTCGCGGGCGACCGACAATGCGAACGGCACGAGTCGACTCGAGAGGATCTTGGCCTGGTGAACGGAGGCCGGCGTGGCCAGCGATGACCTTGCGCGCGTGAGGACGCTGTCGCACAGCACGCTCAACCTGGCGGCGGCGATCGAGGACGCCGCGGCCGGGCGTCCCGCCAGCGGGTCGCCGGCGGCCGAAGAGCTGTCGCGTCAGGGCGAGTTCGCGGGCCCGTGGGGCGCCGAACCGCTCGCGCTCGTGCACGCCGTGGGCGAGCAGCTGTCCGCGGCGGCCGTAGAGCACGTCATTGCGCTGGCGGCGCTGGTGGACCTGCCGGCGCCGCCGACGGCGGGTCGCACCCTGACGGGCAGCCTCACGCAGGCCTGCGCCAGCCTCTGGTGGGTGTGTGACCCGGCCGTGGGTCTGCGCGGCCGTCTCGCGCGCGGCTGCACCGACGCCTGGCGCTGGGCGGACCTCTTCGGCCATCCGCCGCTTGAAGCCGCGCTCCCGGCGGACGTGTTGCGGGCCGTGGCGCAGCAGTTCGGCTTCACGCTCGTCGTCGGCGACGCCCCAGTCGGGCTCGACCAGCCACGGCCGTCGACCGCGGCGCTGGTCGAGGCGATGCTGGCCGACCTTGCGGGCCCGTTACGGCAGCGTCTGCTTGCGGTGGTCGGCGAGGCGCTACGGGATCCGCTGGGCCTCGGGGGCAGCCCGTCAGTGCTCGGTGCCGCGCCGACAGCCGGCGAGCGGACGGACGATCGAGACGTCGTCGCCCTCGCCGGCGCCGGCGCGCTCGTCTACGTCGAGGCGTTCGCCCGCAAGGCCGCCTACTACGGCTGGGAGCAGAGCCAATGGCAGGCCTGGCGCACGCACGCACACACTACGCTCGCGCAGCTGCACGGCCCGTGAACGGAGCCTCGTTTAGGTGCCGAGCCCGTGGTGGCGGGCATGCCGGGAGAGCTGACCCGGCTCAGGCCTCGAACCGGTAGCCCACCCCGCGGACGGTGATCAGCCAGCGCGGCCGGGCGGGATCGGCCTCGATCGCCAGGCGCAGCCGCCGCACGTGCTCGGTGACGGTCTCGGAGCTTTGCCACTCACCGGAGGAGACCCACACCTGCTCGAGCAGCTGCGCACGCGAGAACACCTGCCCCGGGGACCGGGCGAGGAACGCGAGCAGGTCGAACTCGCGGGGACGCAGCGCGACCTCACGGCCATCGACGAACACCTTGCGGGCGCGCACGTCGACCACCAACCCGCCATAGGTCAGCCGCTCGCTCGCCATCTCGCGCGGGCGGTGGGTGCGCCGCAGCACCGCCCGCACACGCGCGACCAGCTCGCGCGGCGAGCAGCGTTTCGACAGGTAGTCGTCAGCGCCGAGCTCCAACCCCACGATACGGTCAGCCTCCTCGGCCTGGCCGGCGTGGACGATCACCGGCACGCCCAGATCACCCAGCCGGGCGAGCACCTCCCAGCCGACAGCAAGGGTTGGCAGCGCGATCTCGAGGACGACGAGGTCCGGTGGCGCGCGCTCGGCGGCGTCGATGACCGCGCGCCCGTCGCTGAGGGTCTCCACGGCATAGCCCTGCTCCCGCAACGCCTGAGCCAGCCGCTGGGACAAGACCACGTCGGGGTCGGCCACCAGGATCCGCTGGCCCGCGCTGCGGTCCTGGCCCTGCCGGGTCATCGGCGGCCCTCCGCGCCGGTCGGGTCGCCGAACGGATGGCGCCGCCCCGCGAACCCTCCTTCAACTACATCCTGCCCTTGTCGCCGAGGGTCCCTCCCGGACGGTCGCCCCCCTCCAGGCGGGACCATCGGCGCGGCACCCGCGGCAGTGGGCTCCAGGCGTGACCGTCCGTGCCTGTCGTCTCGCCACGCGCGAGGTGCCCGGGCTGTTGTGGACGTGTTGTGCCTGCGTGGGGCAGCCGTTGCGCCGAAGTGCGTAGCGTCCTGCACAGTCGGATGTCGTGTCCCGGCATCCGACAAGCCATCGGGGAAGCCATGAGGCGCAGCCGCGCAACGGCCGTAGAGGGCCCTCCGCCGGTCCCCGACGCTGGCTGCCCGGCCGCAGCATCGGCGTGTGACCCGCTGGTGCAGCTGCAGACCGCGCTGCACACATTGCACGTCGCCCACCAGCGCATCGCTTTCGAGCCCGCCCACGCGGCGGCCGCGCTGCGCGAGGCGATCGCGACCCTCGAGCACGCCGTCCCTGACCTGCGGGCAGAGCTGCTCGCCGGCGGGACCCGACACCTCGGCGGGCGAGCACACGGGGGGCGGTCGTGAGGGCTGCGCACACCCCCGCGCGACACCCACGGCCGGCGCGCGCCCGAACCGCGACGCCTGGCGGCCCTGGCTATGCCAGGCGCTGCCGTCGTCGTCGCACGAACCCAGCCCCGAATGTGCGCCCAACGGACGAACGGTCGGGCGCCCCGACACGGCAGCGGATGAGCGACCCGGCCTCTAGACGCCTCTAGACGCGACCACGGGAAGGGGAAGATCGATGCAGTCTCCATACGCGATGGCGTTGTGGGGCCGATGCCGCAGCTGCATGCGTTGGTTCTCCGTCCAGACCCGCCACGACGAGAAGGTCAGGTGGCAGTGTCCGGTCTGCGGCGAGGACCCCGACCAGCTCGAAAACCGCGCCCATCCCGCCTACGCGGATCGGCCGGCCGTCCCCGCCGGACCGGCCGGCCGTGCCTCGCCGGAATGCTGGTACGGATGAGTCACATGGCCGGCATCACGGACAGCTCGCTGGCCGCATGGTGGCCGCTGGAGTCGGGCAAGCCGCCCACGAGCTGGGGCATGCGACGACGCTGCCAGACGTCAGGCTGTGACACCGTGCTGTCCCGCTACAACCCGGCCACCACTTGTGCAGCACATGGCGGCTGGCAGCGGCGCCGCACGGGCGGGCACGACCGTCGCTGATCCGCGCTGGCCGCGCGGGTCGTCGGCGGACCGCTGACAGGGCCGTGACGCTCCGTAGCCACCGATGAGCCGCGATGTCCTCAGTGGCTTGAGTTCCAACCCTGTGGTAGCCGCTGATGCGGTCCTTGCGGCGAAGGACCGAACTCGGGCGCTCCTCCAGAACCAGGCGGTACAACGCCCCCGTTGTCGCGGGGTCACGTCTCCCTGCGTCATCTCGCCGGCATCACACCCTCACCCGAAGGGGGGCCCAGCCGCCACCAGCGCGAACGCCGGCCCTTGACGGCCCCGCGGCGCCTGCCGACAGTTGCAGGCGTAACCCCTCGTCTGCGCAGGAGGTCTCGATGACCGCGCCGCCCACCATGACGGACTACGCCGCCACCCGCCGCAGCTACCGGCTCGAGGTGCCGGAGCGCTTCAACTACGCCCGCGACGTCGTCGACGCGTGGGCGGCGCGCGCACCGGGCCGGCGTGCCCTGCTCGCGGTGTCCGACGACGGGGCGGTGCAGGCCACCTACACGTTCGCGGACCTCGCCAGCGCCTCCAACCGCGTGGCGAACGTGCTCGCCGGGCAGGGCGTGGGCAAGGGCGACCGGGTGTTCGTCATGCTGCCCCGCGTGCCGGCCTGGCAGCTCGTCCTGCTCGGGTGCTTCAAGCTCGGAGCCGTGCCGGTGCCCGGCACGATGCAGCTCACCGTGCGCGACATCGCCTACCGGCTCGACCGCTGCGGGGCGGTCGCGGCCGTCACCGACCCCGACGGCGTCGAGCGGGTGGCCGCGGCGAGCAGCGAGGCCGGCGGGCCGGCGAGCCTCGTCTGCGCCGGCGGCGCGCCCGCCGGGTGGCTGGCGCTCGACGAGGAGGTCGCGCGGGCGAGCGACGCCCCGCCTGCGGTGACGCCGACGCTGGCCAGCGACCCGCTGCTCGTCTACTTCACCTCGGGCACGACCGCGCAGCCGAAGATGGTCCTGCACACCCACGCCTCGTACGGGATCGGCCACGACCCCACCGCCCGGTTCTGGATGGACCTGCGACCTGACGACCTGCACTGGACGCTGTCCGACACGGGCTGGGCGAAGGCGGCCTGGGGCAAGCTGTTCGGGCAGTGGCGGATCGGCTCGACGGTGTTCTTGTGGGACGGGCGCGGCAAACCGGACCTCGAGCACGTCCTGGCCCTCGTCGGCCGCCACGGCGTGACGACGTTCTGCGCCCCGCCGACGCTGTACCGGGGCTTCGCCCAGCTCGACCTGCCCGGGTTCGACTGGTCGAGCCTGCGCCACTGCGTGGCCGCGGGCGAGCCGCTCGACCCCGAGACGATCGCGGTCTGGGTCGACGCCACCGGCCTGACGATCCACGACGGCTACGGGCAGACCGAGACCACCAACCTCGTGGCGAACTTCCGCTGCATGCCGGTGAAGCCCGGGTCGATGGGGCTGCCCGTGCCGGGCTTCGACGTGCACGTCGTCGACGACGAGGGCCGGCCGTTGGGGCCGGGGGAGGAGGGCCACATCGCCGTGCGGGTCGAGCCGCAGCGGCCCGTCGGGCTGTTCCGCGAGTACTGGCAGGACCCGGAGCGGACCGCGGAGGTGTTCCGCCACGGCTACTACTACACCGGCGACCGGGCCGTGCTCGACGAGGACGGCTACCTGTGGTTCTCCTCCCGCGCCGACGACCTCATCATCTCGGCGGGCTACCGGATCGGCCCGTTCGAGGTCGAGGCGGCGCTCGTCGAGCACCCCGCGGTGGTCGAGGCCGCCGTGGTGGGGGCACCGGATCCCCAGCGCGGGCACATCGTGGCGGCCTACGTGGTGCTCGCACGCGGTCAGGAGCCCTCGACCGACCTCGCCGCCGCCATCCAGGAGCACGTGAAGCAGGTCACGGCGCCGTACAAGTACCCGCGCGTCGTCGAGTTCGTCGACGAGCTGCCGAAGACGATCTCGGGCAAGATCCGCCGGGTCGAGCTGCGTGCCCGCGCCGCAGGCGCCTGACGCTCACGCGTCGTCGCGCCGCACCCACTTCGAGTCGGCGGCCACGTCGGCGACCTCGCCACCGGCGTCGAGCCAGCCCTCGTAGCCGGGTTCGAGGTGGGCGACGTCGGTGTAGCCCATCGCCCGCATCGTGTCGGCGGCCAGGGCGGACCGGCCCCCACCGGCGCAGTAGAGGATGTAGCGCTGGGCAGGGTCGAACTCTGCCCGGTGATACTCGCAGGCGGGGTCGATCCAGAACTCGAGCATGCCGCGTGGCGCGTGGATCGCCCCGGGGATCGCCCCCCGCAGCAGCCGCTCGCGGATGTCGCGGATGTCCACGAGCGTCGCCGATCCCGCGGCGACCTCGGCGCGGACCTCCTCGACGGACAGGTTGTCGATGCGCTGCTTGGCGTCGTTGACGAGCTCCCACACGTTGCGGACAGCCATCCTGCGCCTCCCCGGGCGGTCTGCTCCCCGCCGCCGGTGGACGGGGCCGGGGCGCGTGGATCGGCGCTACGCTGCCCGCGCCGATGCCAGGTCCTGCCGACGCGAGCGCGCGTACGATCCCTGAGCTGCCCCGCCCCGCAGTCTACGCGGGGATCGCGGTGGGGGTCGCCGCCGTGTCGTGCGCCGCGATCCTCATCCGCATCGCTGACGCGCACCCGCTGGCGCTCGCGTTCTGGCGCTGCGCGCTGGGTGCGGTCGCGCTCGCGCCGTTCGCGGTGCGGGCCCGCCGCG
>SKPY01000053.1 GCA_007119305.1 Nitriliruptorales bacterium | reverse complement strand
GGAGCAGCGCGTAGGGCTTCTCCGCACCGGCGTTCTCTTGCGGTGCCAGGTAGTACGTCTTGTCCCAGCTGATCGGGTCGATCTCGTTGAGTGAGACGAAGTCCTCGATCTCGATGGTGCGACTGCGGCCGGGCTCGATCGCCTCGAGCTCCTCCTGGGTGACCATCACGTAGCGACCATCGTCGACCTGGTAGCCCTTGACGATGTCGTCGTAGGCCACCTCCTCGCCCGTGTGCTCGGCAACCCGCTTGTAGCGGATCCGCTCACCCGTGCCTTGCTCGAACTGGTTGAAGCGGATCGTGTGCGGGCTGGTCGCCGTGAACAGCTTCACCGGCACCGTGACCAGCCCGAAGCTGACCGCTCCACTCCAGATTGGCCTGGCCATTGCGGGCCTCCTCTGCTCCCTTGGGGGAATCACTGCATACCCCACGGCGGGCCGCTGTACAACACCTTCGTAGCAGCCCGGGACCAGCCCACCCGACGCGCGGCTGCGCTAGGCTTGTCGGCACCCGTGGCTGCGGGCGCCACCGGACCAGCCCAACCTGAACGTCCCGGCGAGCCCGCCCGCCGGAGGTTGACGGATCAGGGGTGTGAGCAACGAGGAGCGGTCGGTTGGATGCGTCGCTGCGACGCCGGGTCTACATCGCCGGGCTGCTGATCGGCACCCCGACGGTGCCCGTGATCTGGTGGCTGCGGGGGCCCGACGACCCGTTGCTGTGGTTCACCTACCCCTTCCTCACCGCATTGCTCATCGGGATGCTGGGCGGCCTGTGGTCGCGCCGCCTCGCGGTGGCCACGGCCGAGCGCGTGACGATCGTGACGGTGGGCGCGTTCTACCTGTTGCGTCTCACCGTGGCGACGCACGCCACGGCGGACCTCGCGACCGTGACCGCGGAGCTGTCCGAATCGACGTTCTGGGGCATCAACCTGGTGTTCGTCTTCTCCTACCTCGCCTTCGACACGCGCAGGGCGCTGCGGGTCTGCATCGCGCTGTACGCGGCGTGCCTGGGCGTCGTCGCCACGCGGCTGGTGCCGGACGTGCTCGCCGGCGTGCACACCGCCGAGGCCGTGACCTACCTGCGCGCCTGCGCCTTCCTCGGGGTCAGCATCGCGCTGCTGTACGGGCTCGCGCACGTCAAGGAGCAGCTCGCCGAGACACGCCTCACCGCTGCGACGATGACCGACCTCGCGCACACCGACCCGCTCACCGGGGTCGCGAACCGGCGCCGGCTCGACGACACCCTCAAGACACGCGTGGCCGAGGCCGAGCGGTACGGCCGCCCCGTCAGCGTCCTGCTCATCGACCTCGACGACTTCAAGGCCATCAACGACGTGTCCGGGCACGTGTCCGGTGACGCCGTGCTGCGCGAGCTCGCGGACGTGCTCCGCCCCGTGCTGCGCACCAGCGACCTCCTCGGCCGCTGGGGCGGGGAGGAGTTCCTCGTCATCGCCCCCGAGACCGCGGCCAGTGAGGCCGAGCGCCTGGCCGAGCGCTGCTGCCGCCACATCGCCGCGCAGGACTTCCCTGCCGTCGACCGGCGGGTGACCGCGAGCATCGGCGTGGCGGAGTGGCGGCCGGGGGAGACCGTCCGGGACCTGCTCCGCCGCGCCGACAGCGCCCTGTACGCAGCCAAGCGGGCCGGGCGCAACCAGGTCCAGGCGGCGTGACGGGACCGGCCACCGGATGTGACCTTGCTCGGCTGCCCGCGTGGGGAGTATGAACGGGGGAGCCGCAAGGAGGGCCACGTGACGACTGAACCGCACACCCTGAGCAGCCTCGCCGTGCTCACCAGCGGTGGGGACGCACAGGGCATGAACGCCGCGCTGCGCGCGGTGGTCCGCACGGGCCTGCACCACGGCATCGACGTCTACGCCGTCTACGAGGGTTACCGGGGCCTCGTCGACGGCGGCCCGGCGATCCGGCGCATGTCCTCCGACGACGTCGGGGGCATCCTGCACCGGGGGGGCACGGTCATCGGGACGGCGCGCTGCGAGGAGTTCCGCACCCGCGAGGGCCGCCGGCAGGCAGCCGCCAACCTCCTCGATCGGGGCATCGACGCGCTCGTGGTCATCGGCGGTGACGGCAGCCTGACCGGAGCGGACACGTTCCGCGCCGAGTGGCCCGAGCTGACCGCCGAGCTCGTCCGCGCAGGGCGGATCGGGCAGGACCTCGCAGATGCCCACCCCCGGCTGCGCCTGGTCGGGCTCGTCGGCTCGATCGACAACGACATGTTCGGCACGGACATGACCATCGGTGCCGACACCGCGCTGCACCGGATCACCGAGGCGGTCGACGCCATCCGGAGCACCGCGGCGAGCCATCAGCGATCGTTCGTCATCGAGGTGATGGGGCGCCACTGCGGCTACCTCGCCCTCATGGCGGCGCTGGCGACGGGCGCGAACTGGGTGCTCATCCCCGAGCACCCGCCCGAGACCGACGACTGGGAGCAGGCGATGTGCGCCGCCCTCGAGGCCGGGCGGCGCATCGGACGGCGACAGAACCTCGTCATCATCGCCGAGGGGGCGCAGGACCGGCACGGCCACCCGATCACGAGCGAACACGTGCGCGCGGTGCTGGAACGGGAGCTCGGCGAGGACACGCGCGTGACGAGCCTCGGCCACGTCCAGCGCGGTGGCGCGCCGAGCGCGTTCGACCGCCACCTCGGCACCATCTTCGGGCACGCCGCGGTCGGGACGCTGCGCGACGACCCCGAGGAGCCGCAGCTCATCGGCATCCGCGAGCACCAGATCGTGTCATCGCCGCTGATGGCCGCCGTCGAGCAGACCAGGACCGTCGCCGAGCGCATCGCCGAACGGGACTACGACGAAGCGATGCGGATGCGGGGCGGCAGCTTCAAGGAGTCGTTCCGGACCCTGCTGACGCTGACGCAGGCACATCCCCGTCCGCCGGACGACGCGCGCCCCCCGGTGCGCCTCGCAGTGCTCCACGCAGGCGGTCCGGCACCGGGCATGAACACCGCCGCCCGTGTCGCAGTGCGGGCCGCCATCGACAGCGGTCACACCGTGCTTGGCGTCCACAACGGCTTTGCGGGCCTCGTCGACGGCACGATCACAGAGCTCGACTGGATGAGCGTCACCGAATGGGTGTCCCGCGGCGGAGCGGAGCTCGGCACGAGCCGCTTCAGCCCGACCGGGGACGAGCTCGCCCGCGTGGCCGCGCAGATCGAGTCCCACGGGATCGACGCCATCCTCATGATCGGGGGCTGGTCCGGCTACTGGACGGCGTACGAGCTGCACAAGCGCCGGGGCGACTGGCCCGCCTTCGACCTCCCGATCGTGTGCCTGCCCGCATCGATCAACAACGACCTGCCGGGCTCGGACCTCAGCATCGGCGCCGACACGGCGCTGAACAGCATCGTGCGGGACGTCGACAAGATCAAGCAGTCGGCCGTCGCGACGCGCCGCGCCTTCGTGGTGGAGGTCATGGGTCGTGACTGCGGCTACCTCGCCCTGCTGTCCGGCCTGGCCACCGGAGCCGAACGCGTCTACCTGCCGGAGGAGGGCATCACCCTCGACGATCTGCGCGCCGACGTCGAAGCCCTCGCCGCCGGCTTCCGGCGGGGCAAACGCCTCGGGCTCGTCATCCGCAGCGAGCATGCCGACGACATCTACACCACGTCGTTCATCCATGCGCTGTTCGAGAAGGAGGGCGGCGACCTGTTCGACGTGCGCGAGTCCGTGCTCGGTCATGTGCAGCAGGGTGGTGACCCCTCGCCGTTCGACCGCATCCAGGCGACCCGACTCGCCGTGCGCTGCGTCGAGCACCTCGTCGCGCAGGCCGGCCACCCTGCGCCCCGCAGCGCGTTCATCGGGCTGCAGCGAGGCCGGGTGGAGTTCACGGACCTCGCGCGGCTGCCCGAGCTCGTGGACCCCGAGGCCCAGCGGCCCGCGGAGCAGTCGTGGCTGTCGCTGCGGCCCCTCGACGCCGTCCTGGGTGGCCGGGACCAGCCCTGAGTCGCACACGCGAGGTCCGGGGGCCGTTCTGTAGGGTGGGCGGCTCCTGAGCGAAGGCGGTGGGCGATGACAGAGCGGGACGCACGCGCCCGACTGCGGGCCGTTGAGGCGTTCGCCGGCCTCGATGACGCCGGCATGGCCCAGCTCGAGGAGGCACTGCGACCGGTGCTGCTGGAGCCCGGGGAGATCCTCGTGCGGCAGGGCGACGAGGCCGATGCGGTCTACATCGTCGCCGAGGGAAGGCTGGAGGCCATCAGCGGCGTGAACCCAGACCAGGATCCGGTGCTCGCCGAGCTCGGCCCGGGCAGCGTCGTCGGCGAGGTGGCCGCGTTGACCGGCGGCCGGCGCTCCGCCACCCTGCGTGCGGCACGCCACACGCACGTGTACGCCCTGGCCGGGGAAGCCCTCGAGCAGCTGGTCGCCCATGCCCCGGAGATCGGGGAACGCCTCGCCGACGGCGCCCGCCGGCGCCTCCGCGCGACGCGCCTGGTGGGCCACCTCCGGGCGCTGTTCCCAGACATCGACCACACGCTGCTCGGCGAGGTTGCGGCCGGCGTGGAGTGGACGAACCTGGCCGCAGGGCAGGTGCTGTTCCGCCAGGGCGAGCCGGCCCCTGCCGCGTACCTCGTCGTGACCGGCCGCGTGCGGATCCTGCTCACCGGCCCTGAGGGGGTGGACCGGCCCCTTGCGGAGGTCGGCGCCGGCGAGCTCATCGGCGAGGCTGCCCTCCTCGAGGAGGCTAGGCGCGCCGCCACGGTCGTGGCGTCCCGGGAGACCACCCTCGCCCGCTTCCCGCGGCAGCGCTTCGAAGAGCTCGTGGCGCGCCAACCGGGGGCGCTGCTGCCGGTTGCGCGCATGCTCGTGGCGCGCAGCCGCGCTGCGGGGGACCACCGCCGCCGGGCCACGGCTGGTGAGCGGGCGCTCGCGCTGCTGCCGATCGGGGCGGACGTCGACCTCGCGGGCTTCGCCGAGCAGCTCGGCACGCGCTTCGAGGCCTTCGGCCGCACCGCGCACGTCAGCGCCACGTCGCTGGATCGAGCCCTCGGCCTGGACGACGCGGCGCAAGCAGCACCTGGCAGCGCCGGCGAGCTCCGCTTGGCCCGCTGGCTCGAGGAGACCGAGGCGGCGAGCGACCTCCTGGCGCTGCAGGCCGATCCGGCCCTGACGCCGTGGACCGAGCGCTGCGTCCGCCACGCCGACCACCTCGTGCTCGTCGGCGACGCCACCGCCGACCCTGCGGTCACCGACCTCGAACGGGCCGTGCTCGCCGACCGCGACGTGCCCCACCAGCGGGTCAGCCTCGTGCTCCTGCACGACGCCGACACCGACCACCCCGTCAACACCGCGGCGTGGCTCGAGCCGCGCCGCGTCGACCACCACCACCACGTGCGCCACGGCCACGCCGGCGACCTCGCGCGGGTCAGCCGCCATCTGGCCGGGCGCGCGGTCGGGCTCGTCCTCGGTGGCGGCGGGGCACGCGGGTTCGCCCACCTCGGGGTCATCCGCGCCCTGCACGAGGCCGGCGTGCCGATCGACATGGTGGCGGGCGCGAGCATCGGCGCGACGCTCGGGCTGGTCGTCGGGCTCGAGACCCCGCTGGACGAGCAGGTGACGTTCACGGCCCGCGCGTTCACCGGCGTCCTCGACTACACGACCCCGACCGCCAGCCTCCTCAAAGGTCAAGCCGTGGCTGAGTCGATCCGCAACGCGGTCGGGCAGCGCCGGCTCGAGGATCTGTGGGTGCCCTACCTGTGCACCTCGACCAACCTCACCCGTGCGCGCCTGGAGGTGCACGACCGCGGCGACGCCGTGCAGGCGGTCCGCGCGAGCCTGTCGATCCCTGGGGTGTTCCCGCCGGTGCCCTACGGCGAGGACCTGCTCGTGGACAGCGGCGTGCTGAACAACCTGCCCATCGACGTGCTGCGCAGGCGCCATCCGACCGCGACGATCATCGCCGTCGACGTCGCGCCGCTGCAGGGACCCCGCGCCAAGGCGGACTACGGGGTCGCGCTGTCGGGCACGGGCGTGCTGCTGCGCCGCCTGACCCCCGGGCTGCGTGCCCAACCGGTGCCCGGCCTGATGGCCACGCTCATGCGCTCCCTGATCACCGGTGCGGCCGCGGCGCGCGACGCGGGCATCGCCGCGGGCACCGCCGACCTCTATCTGCCCCTCGACCTGCGCGGGGTCGGCATGCTCGAGTTCGACACCGTCCCCCAGGTCACCGAGCGCGGCTACGAGGCCGCCCGGGAGCCCATCGCCGCCTGGCTCGCCGAGCAGCCACAGGTGCCCCGGCGGGCCGACTAGTGCAAAGTCGGCATTGTCCGCTGCACGCAGGGCCCGGAGACTGAGTGGGCTGGGTGTCTGACCACAGTGCGGGCCGGCCGGCCGCGGCCGTCGAGAGGAGTCCTTCGTGATACGTCCAACTGTCCTGCGCGCCTGGCACACCGGCTTGCTCGTGGTGCTCGTCGCCGCCCTCGCGCTCGCCCTGCTGCCCGCGTCCGCCGGCGCCGCGAACGGGCCGCGCCTGGAGTTCGAGGCGCAGCCGGTCGCGCAGGTGCTCGGCGAGTCCGACTTGCCGGC
>SKPY01000417.1 GCA_007119305.1 Nitriliruptorales bacterium | reverse complement strand
TCGGCGGTCCGGCGCACCGCCTGGGCGGGCGCCTCCGCGTTGGGTCGCTCGTCGCTCCAGCGGTCAGCGGCCAGCGCCCGCGCAGCCGCCACCCTGCCGGCGACGACGGCGCTCGGCTCACCGGGCTCGACCGCGAGCAGGTCGTCCGCGGTCAACGGCTCGACCGCCGGGGCGAGATCCAACCGGTCGGCGAGGGGCCCCGACAGCCGGCTGCGGTAGCGCCACACGACCTCGTCGGTGCAGACGCAGCCGCTCCCGCCCCCGCAAGGACACGGGTTCGCGGCGCACACGAGCAGCACCCGGCACGGGTAGGTGACGGTCGCGCTCGCGCGGGCGAGGCGGATCAGGCCCTCTTCGAGCGGCTCGCGCAGTGCCTCCAGCAGGGGCCGTGACCACTCGAACAGCTCGTCGAGGAACAGCACCCCGCGGTGCGCGAGGCTGAGGCCACCCGGACGGGCGATCCCCGAGCCGCCCCCGAGCAGCGCCGCCGCCGTGGTGCCATGGTGCGGCGCCTGGTAGGGGGGACGGCGGTCGAGGACCACCGCGTCGGGCAGCCGGCCCGCCACCGAGCGGATGGAGGCGACCTCGAGCGCCTGCTCGGTCGACAGCCGGGGCAGCAGAGACGGCAGGCGGGCCGCCAGCATCGACTTGCCGCAGCCGGGCGGGCCGACGAGCAGCAGGTGGTGGCCGCCAGCGGCGGCCAGCTCGAGCGCGCGCCTTGCCTCCGCCTGTCCCCGCACGTCCGCGAGATCAGGTGCCGAGGCCGCGTCGGTCCGTGGCGGCTCCGCAGGCCTGCGTGGCGCCCGGGTGCCCGCCAGCACCGCGAGCAGCTCATCGAGGTGCTCGACCGCGACGACGTCGATCCCGGAGGCGAGGGCCGCCTCCCCGGCGTTGGCCGCGGGCACCACGAGACGGCGGGTGCCCGACGCCGGCAGCGCAGCCGCCGAAGGCAGCACCCCCCGTACACCCCGCACGCCCCCGTCGAGCGCGAGCTCCCCGACGAAAGCGGTCGCGGCGACCGCCTCCTCGGGGAGCGCGTTGCGGGCGAGGAGCAGGGCGACGGCGACGGGCAGGTCGAAGCGGGCGCCGACCTTGGGCACCTCGGCCGGCGCGAGGGACACGAGCGCCTTCTGGGCCGGGAAGGTGACCCCCACCGCAGCCAGCGCCGTCTTGACGCGGTCAGCCGCCTCCCGGGCCGCCGCGCCGGACGAGCCGATGAGGTGCAGGCCCGGCAGGCCGGGTCCGATGTACGCCTCGACCGTCACCGGCAGCGCATCCAGCCCCACCACGGCGACGGTCTGCGCGCGGCCCAGCATGCGCTCACCTCCTCGGGGGACCCTCCCGGCTACTACCGGGGGACGTTAGGTCACGTCCGCGAGAAGAAAGCGAGAAATATCACCCGCTTGTGGAGAAGTCGTCCCGGACCGTCAATACACTCGGGGTTGGTACCCCAGCGGCCGGCAGGACGAGCGCGATGACCACCCTGATCGGCGAGACACTCCGGGCCGCACGCGAGCGGCAAGGGCTGACCCTCGCAGACGCGGCCGCCAGCACCCGGATCCGGGAACGCTGCCTCCAGGCCCTCGAAGAGGAGGACTTCGAGCACCTCCATCTCGGCGGCGACGTCTACGTGCGGGGGTTCCTGCGCAACTACGCGAAGGCGCTCGGTGTCGACCCCGAGCCCGTGCTCGCCGCCTACCGTGAACGCTACGAGCAGCAGGAGCCCGACGAAGCGGCCCTGACCGGTCGCGTGCTGGCCGGCGAGCAGGAGGGCCTGCCGCGCAACGTCCGTCTGACGGCCGCCTCGGCCACGGTCATCGCGGTGCTGGCCCTGCTCGTGGCGATCGGACAGCAGGAGCCCGGCCCGACGGCCGCCCCGCCTGTCGAGACGGCGCGGCCCACACCGGTCGAGGAGCCCCAGGAGCCCCAGGAGCCTCAGGAGGCCGCGGAGGCGGAGCAGGAGGTCGAGCCCGCACCTGAGCGTGAGGTGGCCGACGACGCCGAAGGCCAAACGGGCCCCGAGCTCAGCGCTGAAGGGCTCGACGTGGAGGTGGCGATCGAGGGCGGTGCGTCGTGGTTGCGGGTGGTCGTGGACGGCGACCTCGCGTTCGAGGGCATCCAGCCCGCCGACAGCCGCCTCAACTTCTCCGGCGAGGAGGAGGTGCTCCTGCGCATCGGCAACGCGGGGGCCGTCTCGATCATGGTCAACGGCGAGGACCACGGCCTTGCGGGTGCCTCGGGCGAGGTGGTCGAGCACTCCTTCCGGGTGGACTCCGCCGCGTCCACGTAGCTCATCCGATCCCCGCCACGTGGGTGATCTGGGCGCGGCCGCCGGTCGCCGGCCAGGTCACTCCAACCGCGTCGATGCGGATCCCCCCCGCGGTGGTTCCCGTGGCGGCGAGGTAGGCGGTCGCGAGCCGCCGCAGCTGGAGCACCTTGCGCGGTGTGACAGCCTCCAGCGGCGCGCCCGCGCTGCCGTGCCGGCGCGTCTTGACCTCGCAGATGACGAGCACCCCGCCGTCACGCGCCACGAGATCGAGCTCGCCACGGGCGGGGCCGCTGGCGCGCCAGTTGCGCGCCAGGACGGCCATGCCCTGCCGTTCCAGATAGCGGGCGGCGATGCGCTCTCCGATGGCGCCCAGCCGGGCGTGCGACGACCTGGTCATGCGGCGCACGGTACCGGCGGCAGCCGGCGTGGCGCGGGCGCCACCGCTGGAACCTGTGGACGGTTCAGCTGATGTGCGGCTCCCGGCGAGCCCGGCGCAGATCGGCGAGGTTGTTGATGCGGGCGAGGTCCGTCGGGGACACGATCCCGACGAGCTCACCGTCGGCGAACACGAGGGCGCGCCCATCGCTGCAGCCCCCGCCGAGCCGCGGCAGGACCTCGGCGAGGTCGTCCTCCGGCGCGCACACCGGCACCTGCTCGATGGGGCAGGCGATGTCGCGGACCCGGGTGTCCGCGCGACGCTCGGCCGGCACGCGCTTGATCGCCCGCAGGGTCACGATCCCGGAGACCGCCCCGTCGAAGCCGCGCAGCGGGAACGTCGAGCAGCGGTTGACGAAGACGTAGTCGTCGATCACCGCCTGGACGGTCAGCCAGTCCGGCGCCGTCACGGGCTCAGGGGTCATCACGTCGCGGACCCGCAGACCCTGCAGACGGGCATGGGTCTCCTCAGCGCGTGCTGCGGTGAGGATGAAGAAGCCGATCAGGATGAACCACAGGCCGCCGATGCCGACCCCCAGGGCCACCTCGAGGATGCCGAGGCCGATCAGGGTCAACCCGAGGACCCGTCCAGCGCGCGCCGCCGACACGCCTGCCTGCTGGCGGTCGCCCGTGCGCCGCCACAGCCAGGCGCGCAGGATCCTGCCGCCGTCCAGCGGAGCGGCGGGGATGAGGTTGAAGGCGGCGAGCACGACGTTGATGAGCGCGAGCCAGCTCACCGTCCCGATGACGAGCTCGTCCGCGCCGGCCGCGCCCAGGCCGAGCGCCAGCAGGGCGAACAGCCCCCCGGCGAGCAGGCTGATGAGCGGACCGATGCCCGCGATGCGCAGCTCGTCGCTGGGCGTGCGCGGCTCCGTGGCGAACCGGGCCACACCCCCGAACAGCCACAGGGTGATGCCCTCGACCTCGACCCCTTTGCGCTGCGCGAGCAGGGCGTGCCCGAGCTCATGGGCGAGGATCGAGCCGAAGAACAGCAGGCCCACGACCACCGCGGCGAGGAGGTACACGCCCGCGTCATAGCCGGGATAGACCAGCGGGAGCCGGCCGCCGGCGAGGCCCAGCACGACCAGCCCGAAGATCACCAGCAGGCTCCAGTTCAAGCCCACCGGGATGCCCCGGACCCGTCCAAGCCGGATCGTCTCTTCCATGGCGCCTCCTCCCGCTCGATGACCCGCCCCCGCGAAGGACCTGGTCCCCCGGGGGGGCGATCACAACGGGGTGTGCACCTACAGGATCCCCAGCGCCCAGAGGATCATGAGGCCCAGCACGACCACGGCGGCGATCAGCAGCGCGATGTCGCGTCGCTTCGAGTCCCGGTAACGACGGGTGGCGTTGAACCCCACGGCGTCAGTCTCCCTGCCCCTGGGGGCGGCCGTCATCCGGAGCGTCTAGGACATCCCGATCCTCCAGGAACGGGGGCCGGTCGGTATCGTCCACGGCGATGGCCTCGATGTTCACGTCCCGGAAGGTGAGGACCCGCACCTCGCGCACGAACCGAGCCGGTCGGTACATGTCCCACACCCAGGCGTCGCGCAGGTGCAGCTCGAACCACGCGTCGCCGTGGCCCTGGTGGGGGGTGACCTCGACGTGGTTGGCGAGGTAGAAGCGCCGCTCCGTCTCGACCACGTAGGCGAACATGCGCGCGACGTCGCGGTACTCGTGGTAGAGCTTCAGCTCCAGGTCGGTCTCGTAGCGCTCGAGGTCCTCCGCGCTCACGGCCGCGGCTCCTGCCCGTCAGGGGGCGCGGGTGCCTCGCTCGCCGCCACCGGGCCGTCGAACTCGGGGTACTCGGCGATCGGCAGCCCCTCGACGCGCCCGGGTGGCCAGATCACGACGAACGCCCGACCCAGGATGCGGTCTGCGGGGATCGCCCCGAACGTGCGGCTGTCCGACGAGCTCGGCCGGTTGTCGCCCATCATGAAGTACTCGTCCGGGCCGATCTCGACCGGCCCGAAGTCGGAGAAGTGCCGTGCCGTGAGATAGCCGCCGTCGCCCGCCGGGGCCTCGGGCAGGGGCTCACCGTCGATGTAGATGACGCCGTCGCGCATCTCCAGCGTCTCCCCGGGCAGGCCGATGATCCGCTTGATGAAGTCCTTCTCCGGCGGGGCGGCCAGGCCCAGCCCGCTCGTCAACGACTCCGTGACCCGCTCGACGACGCCACGGTCGTCCTCGCTCGGGCTCGTCTCGCCGAAGACGACGACCTCCCCGCGCTGCGGCTCACGCAGGTTCGTGGTCAGCTTGTTGACGAGGACGCGGTCGTCGACCGTGAGCGTAGGCTCCATCGACGACGAGGGGATGAAGAACGCCTGGACCAAGAACGTCTTCATCAACAGCGCCAAGACGAAGGCGATGAGGATCAGCACGGGCAGCTCCGCGAGGAAGCTGCCCGTTCCGCGGCTCCGCTCGGGTGGCGGGGGGAACGCTCCGGGTTCCGGTTCGTCGGGCGCTGCCGGCGCCGAACGACTCGCCGGGCCGGGACTCGCCGGGCCGGGAGGCGTGCCCGTCTCCGGGGCGGGGGGCACGGGCTCCCCAGACGGCGCGTTCGGTGAGTCGGTCACGACGCCAGAGTAGTCGTGCGGCGCAGCCTACGCCCCTGCGGCCTGCGGCTCACAGCGACCGTCAGGCGCCCGCGGGCTCCCGGCGCTCCTTGAGCTTCGCCTTCTTGCCGACACGGTCTCGGAGGTAGTACAGCTTGGCGCGCCGCACCTTGCCGCGTCGAGTGACCTCGATCTTGTCGATCACCGGGGTGTGGACCGGGAAGGTGCGCTCGACGCCGATGCCGTTGAAGCTGATCTTGCGGACCTTGAAGGACTCGCGCACCCCGCTGCCGCGCCGGGCGATCACGTCCCCCTCGAACACCTGGACACGCGTGCGGTTGCCCTCGGTGACCTTGACGTGCACCTTCACGCTGTCGCCTGGGCGGAAGTCCGGTACGTCGCGGCGCAGGTTGTCGATGTCGACCATGTCGGTGGGGTTCACGGCTCTGCCTCCGGCGTTCGCGTGGGCGTGGGCCTCTCGGGCACGTGGGATGAGGCGCCAGACGCGCCGCCGAGCGAGGATAGCACAGCCGAGGGGTGCCCGCGCAGCCGCGGTGCGGCCTGCAGCACCCCGCGCGCGGCGTCCAGCTCGGGGTAGTCATGGGCGAGGCCGATGGTCGCCCGCCCCGGCGGCCACAGGATGGCGAACGCCCTGCCCACCACCCCCTCGCGGGCGACGGTGCCGAGCGTCGAGCGGCTGTCGTCGGAGTCGCCCCGGTTGTCACCGAGCATGAAGTAGTGGCCGTCGGGGACCTCCACGGGCTCGAAGTCGCGACCGTCGAGGCGCGCGTAGGGCTCGGCGATCGGCACGCCGTCGACGTGCACGGTCCCGCCGGTGATCGTGATCGTCTCGCCCGGCAGCCCGACGACCCGTTTGATGAGGTCGATGTCCGCGGCGGGCGGGACGACGCCCAGGCCTTCCAGGAACGAGCGCACCACGTCCCCGAAGCCGCGCTCGGGCTGCTCCAGGCCGGGCCGCCGGAACACGATCACCTCGCCGCGGGCGGGCTCGCGGAACCGGTAGGTCAGCTTCTCGACGAGGACGCGGTCGTTGACGGCGAGGGTGTCGGTCATGGACGCCGACGGGATGTAGAAGGCCTGCACGAGCAACGTCTTGATGGCGAACGCGAGGGCGAGCGCCACGAGCGCGAGCAACGGCAGCTCGAGCAGGCGCCGCAACAGGCCCGGCCCGCCGGCAGGGGTGCCGGCTCCCCGGACCTGCGGTCCCGGATGGTCGCGATCGGGTGGGCGCACCGAGCGGCCCGGGCGCGGGGCGTAGACCCGGACCGCGGTCCGGCGCCCGGCGGGG
>SKPY01000341.1 GCA_007119305.1 Nitriliruptorales bacterium | reverse complement strand
AGACTGCGGGCCTGGCAGTGGGAGCAGGTGGGCGCTGCCTTCTGCGAGGCGTTGGGCCTGGCGTCGCAGGGTAGGGCTAGCAGCGACGTGAGCAGACGACCCCGGAGCAACCATGGCTGACATGCTGCAACCCGACGCACTACAAACCGCGTTGAAGGACCTGAAGGGCTGGGAGGGCACCGTCGACGCCGGCATCACGAAGACCTACAAGTTCGCCGACTTCGCTGGCTCCATCGCGTTCGTGAACCGGGTCGCGCGCAGCGCCGAGGACCTGAACCACCACCCGGACATCGCGATCAGCTGGAACACGGTGGATCTTGCGATCATCAGCCACTCCGCAGGCGGGGTGACGCAGGACTGCCTCGCACTCGCGCAGCGCATCGACGCCGAAGCGGCGTGACGACGTGCGCGCACCCTCAGCGCGCGTGGGCGACGGGCAGGCGACGCAGGTTGGCCGGAAGCGCGAAGTGCATGTCCTCCTCGACCACGTCGACCGTCTCCACGACCGCACCGCCGGGCCGCGCAGCAAGCGCTTCGATGACGTCGCGCACGAGCAGGTCCGGCGCGCTGGCCCCCGAAGTCAGCCCGACCGTCGCCACGCCCTCGAGCCAGTCGTCACGGATGCTGTCGGCCCGGTCGATCAGGTAGGCGGCGGGGGCGCCGGCCTTCAGCGCGACCTCCACCATCCGCTTGGAGTTTGATGACGTGTCGCTGCCGACCACGAGCACGAGGTCGCTGCGGCGGGCGAGCACCTTGGTGGCGTCCTGGCGGTTCTGCGTGGCGTAGCAGATGTCGTCGCCTTTCGGCCCTTGCGCGTCGGGGAAGCGCTCCCGGATCGCTGCAATGACCGTTTCGGCCTCGTCCACCGACAGCGTGGTCTGCGAGATGTAGGCCACCTTGGCGGGATCGGCGACCTCGACGGCTGCCACGTCCTCGGGGGTCTCCACGAGGATGATCGCCTCGGGCGCGTTGCCCGTCGTGCCGATCACCTCCTGGTGGCCCGCGTGGCCGATCAGGAGGATCGTGTACCCCTCCTCCGCGTAGTGCCGGGCCTCGTGGTGCACCTTCGTGACGAGCGGGCAGGTCGCGTCGACCGCGTTCAAGCCCAGCTGCTGGGCGTTGCGCTTGACCGCAGGCGCGACCCCGTGGGCGCTGAACACCACGATCCCCCCCTCGGGCACCTCGTGCTCGTCCTCCACGAACACCGCCCCCCTGGCCTCGAGGTCGGCCACGACGTGGGTGTTGTGCACGATCGCGTGGCGCACGTACACGGGGGGCCCGTAGTGCTCGAGGGCGAGCTCCACGATCTCGATCGCGCGCTCGACCCCGGCGCAGAACCCGCGCGGGGCGGCGAGCAGGACGGTCAGCGGGCGGCCTGGATGCGGGCGCGGCTCGCTGGCGGCAGGGGAAGCACGCATGCCGGCCAGTATAGGCAGGGCTCGCTGCGACGCCGCGACGAGGCGGCCGCCGCTCGGGGCGCTCGCTTCCCCCCAACCGCAGCCCACCGGTGGCATACTGCCGTGTTCGAGGCCTTGCGCAAAGGACCGGGATGCACATCATCATCGGTGGCTGCGGCCGGGTCGGCGCGGAGCTGGCCGACCGCCTGTCCGCACGCGAGCACGACGTGGTGATCCTCGACACCACCGAGGAGTCCTTCGATCGGATCGGGGGAGCGTTCAACGGCGAGACCCTCGTGGGGGACATCACGGACAAGGACATGCTCGGCCGGGCGGGGGTGGAGCACGCAGACGGGCTCGTCGCGGTAACCAACTTCGACAACGCCAACCTGATGGCCGTGGAGATCGCGAAGGAGCTGTTCGGGGTGCGCCACACCGTCGCGCGCCTGTTCAACCCCGACCGTGAGGCGTCCTACCGCAAGATGGGGGTGCACTACGTGTCCGGCACCCGCCTGGTCGCGAAGGCGATCCTGAACGAGCTCCACGCCGGCACCTTCCCGCTGCACGTGTCCTTCCCGGACGCCGACGTGGAGGTGGTCGAGATGCGCGTTGCCCGGGAGGGTCACGGGGCCACGGTCGCCGAGCTCGAGGAGATCCCGCGGGTGCGGGTCGCGGCCGTCAAACGCGGGGTCAGGGTGCGCATCCCCCGGCTCGACGACCGGTTGCAGACCGACGATCTCGTGGTGGCCGCGATCGGCAAGGGTGCCTACCGCCAGCTGCGGGGGCTCGTGGTGCACCCGCATGTCGGGGAGGGCTAGGCGGTGTACATCGTGCTCGCCGGCGGCGGGAAGGTCGGCCGCTTCATCGCGACCGAGCTGCTCGAGGACGGTCACGCCGTCACGATCGTCGAGCGGGTCGAGAAACGTTGCGAGCGCCTCCTGCGCGACTACGACAACCTGCTGGTGATCCACGGCGACGTCTGCGACGTGCGCTACCTCGAGCAGGCGCGCCTCGAGCGTGCGGACGTGTTCGTCGCCACGACGGGTGACGACGACGACAACTTCGTCGCGTGCCAGCTCGTGCGGACGACCTTCGAGGTGCCCCGCGTGATCTCGCGGGTGAGCACCCCGCGCAACGAGGAGATCTTCGCCAAGCTCAACATCGAAGCCGTGTCCACGACCACGCTCATCTCCCGACTGATCCGCGAGGAGGTGACCGTCGGGGAGCTGATCCACCTGTACACGTTGCGCCGCGGCAAGGCGAACCTCGTGGAGATCGACATCCCGCCCGACGCCCCTGTCGACGGCCGGGCGGTGAGTGGCCTGAACATCCCCCTGGAGTCGGTGCTCGTGTGCATCTTCCGCGGTGAGGAGACGGTCATCCCGCGCGGCGACACGCTCATCCGCCCCGGCGACCAGGTGATCGCCCTCACCACCCCCGCGCTCGAGGAGCAGCTGCGGGCGGCCCTCGTGCCCCGCCGGGCGGAGCGCCGCCGGTGAGCGCCGAGCACGGTGAGCCCGAAGGGACGTCGTCGCCGCGCGACCCGACCCGTGCGAGGGAGTCGCTGCTGAGCGGGGGCCTGAAAGGCGTCGCGCTCGTCACCCTCGCCACCGTCGCGCTGGCCGCCGGGGGTGCCCTCATCGCCCTGATCGTCGCGCTGCTGTACTAGCCGTGCTCTTCCGTCCCGACCTCGACGACTTCCGGTTGCTCGGCCGGTTCACCGGCAAGGTCGTCTACGGGGTGGGGGTCGTCATGGCCTTGCACGCCCCCGTGGCCTTCGTCCTGGGCGAGTCCAACGCCGGCTACGCCTTCCTGATCGGCGCGTCTGTCGCGCTCATCGCCGGGGCCGGCAGCCAGGTCGCCCTGCGCGCCCACGGGCGGCTGACGGCGACGCACGCCCTTGCCACCGTCGGGCTCGTCTGGCTCGTCGTGCCGTTCTTCGGGGCCGTGCCGCTGCTGCTGTCCGGGCACTACGCCTACCCGGTGGACGCGTACTTCGAGGCCATGAGCGGTTTCGCCACGATCGGGCTCACGCTCGCCAACGACCTCGACCACATGGCGCGCAGCGTGAACCTGTGGCGCCACGTCATGCACTTCCTCGGTGGGCAGGGCATCGTGATCGTCGTCCTCACGATCTTCGCCACCACCAGCGGGGCCATCGGCTCGCTCTACACCGGGGAGGGCCGTCCCGAGCGCATCCTGCCGAACATCATCCACACCGCCCGGTTCATCCTGCGGGTGCTCGCGCTGTACGCGAGCCTCGGCATCCCCGCGCTGTGGCTCGCGCTCGTGCGCACCGGTTGGGACCCTCTGCCTGGGCTGTTCCATGCCCTCACGCTGTTCTCCACTGCCTTCCACACCGCCGGCTTCGCCCCGATGTCCGCCAGCGCGGCGGTGTACCGCTCACCGCTGGTCGAGGCGGTCCTCGTCGTGCTCATGCTGGCCGGCGCGTTCAGCTTCGCGCTGCACTACCAGCTGTGGCAGGGCCGCCGCCACGAGCTCACGCGCAACCTCGAGACACGCACCCTCGCGTTCACCCTCCTCGGCATCTTCGTCGTGCTCGCCGTGGGCCTCGCACGCACCGGCGCCTACACCTCGTTCGGCGAGCTGTTCCGCATCGGCTTCTTCCAGACCGTCAGCGCCCACACGACCTCCGGGCTGGCGACGGTGCCCACCCGCCTGTTCGTGACCGAGTGGGGGGTGCTTGCACCGGCGATGATCGTCACCGCCATGGCGCTGGGAGGCATGGCCGGGTCGACCGCTGGGGGGATCAAGGCGATCCGGGTCGGCCTGCTGCTGAAGGGGCTGCGCCGCGACATCCGCACCGTGCTGCTGCCGGAGGACGCCGTCGTCGTCGAGCGCTACCACTCGACCACCGTCCGGATCCTGCGCGACGAGCAGGTCCGGGGAGCGGCGACGATCCTGCTGCTCTACATCATCCTCTACCTCGGTGGGGGCATGCTCGGGCTGTTCTACGGCTACGAGCTGCAGCTCGCGCTGTTCGAGAGCACCGCCGCCGGAGCGACGGGCGGGCTGTCGGTGGGGCTGGTGCGCCCCGACCTCGAGCTGTCGCTCAAGGTGGTCTACATCGCCCAGATGCTCGTCGGGCGCCTCGAGTTCGTCGCGGTGTTCGCGCTCGCCGGCTACCTGATCTCGATCGTGCGGGGGCGGACATGACCGGGCCCCGCAGACCGCCGAGCCGGCTGGTCTCGCTCCTCGGCGTCCTCGCCGTGGCGCTGCTGCTCATCGGCCTGCTCCAGGTGGCCAACCTCATGCGCCACCCCATGCCCGACGACATGCCGCCCGTCCCTGAGCTCGACGCTGACGCGGCCGACCCCCGCACCGAGATCGACTGTCCGGACCCACCGCAGGAGGCCGCTGACGACGAGACCCGGGCGGCCACGCCCCCGCTGGTGACCTCCAACGAGCTGCTGGACTGCCCCCGGTCATGGGACGGGCAGACCATCCGCTACCGGGGCGAGGCGGTCGGCGCGGTGCTGCAGCGCGCTGACGGGGCGTGGGTGCAGCTGAACGACGACATCTACGCGCAGACCCGCGGTCCGCTGCCCACCCATCGGGACTACGCCGGCGGCAACGCCGGGCTGGGGGCCTTCATCCCGCTCGAGCTGGCCGAGCGGATCGGCAGGGTCGGCGGTCCGCGCTTCCGGGGCGACGTCCTCGAGATCGAAGGGCAGTTCCGGCGCGTGGACGGCGAGCGGCGCGAGGCTGCCGTCATCGTCGCCCACACGGGCATCGTGGCTGGCGAGGGCCGACCCATCGAGGACCCCGTCCTGCCCGAGCGTCGGGTGATCGCGCTCGTGCTCGTCCTGCTAGCCGCCGCCACGGTCACCGGTGAGCGTCTCGTGGCCACGCGCCGCTGACGACCCGTGCTCCTGCGACCTGCCCGGCGCGACCTGCGGATCATCACGCTCGGAACCGGCCGTGTGCTCATCGTCGTGGGGCTCGCGCTCTGCGTCCCGGCCGTCCTCGGTCTCGCCCGCGGCGAGCACGGGCCGGCCGCGGGGTTCGTCGTCGGCGCCTGCGTGGCGCTGCTGCCCGGCCTCGCCGCGGAAGGCAGCTTCCACCGCCACCGCGACCAACTGCGCTGGGACCACGGCATGGTCATCGCTGCCCTGTCGTGGGCCCTGGCCGCGCTCGCCGGGGCGGTCCCGCTCTACCTGGCGGGACACTACGGGAGCTTCCTCGACGCCTACTTCGACGCGATGAGCGGCTTCGCAACCGCCGGGCTCACCGTCATCAACGACCTCGACCACGTCGCCGACAGCGTCAATCTCTGGCGCCACATGATGCAGTTCATCGGCGGGCAGGGACTCGTGCTCCTCGTGCTCAGCTTCTTCACCGCCGGCGGCGGTGCGCCCGGCATGTACGTCGGCGAGGCGCGCGAGGAGCACATCCTGCCGAACATCGTCCACACCGCCCGCTTCATCTGGCGGGTCGCGCTCACCTACTGCGCGCTCGGGACGAGCGCGCTGTGGGTCGCCGTCGTCGTTGCCGGGCGACCGCCCGGGCAGGGGCTGCTGCACGCGGTCACCCTGTTCATGGCGGCGTTCGACACCGGCGGCTTCGCCCCGACGTCGGCGAGCGTCGGGCTGTACCACTCGCTCGCCGTCGAGGCCGTCCTCGCCGTGCTCATGGTGGCCGGGGCGCTGTCGTTCGCGCTCCACCACCGGCTCTGGCGCGGTCGTGCGCACGAGCTCACGCACAACGTCGAGGTTCGCACCCTCGCGACGACGCTGACGCTCCTCGCGTTCGTGGTGACCATCGGGCTCGCGACCGCGGGCGCCTACGCCGATGCCACGGCGCTCTTCCGCCGCGGCCTGTTCCACTTGCTGTCCGCGCACACCGGCACAGGGTTCGTGACCATCCCGGGACGCCTGTTTGCGACCGGCTGGGGCACGCTCGCCCCCGCAGCCCTGGTCCTCGCGATGGCGTTCGGGGCGATGGCGGGTTCCACCGCCGGGGGTATCAAGGCGATCCGCCTCGCGCTCGTAGCCAAGGGGATCCAGCGCGACATCCGCAAGCTGCTGCTGCCACCGGACGCCCTGGTGGTCGCGAGCTACCACTCCGGCACCCGCCAGGTCCTGCGACCCGCGGTACTGCGCAGCGCGCTGATGATCCTGCTGCTGTACGTGGCGCTCTACCTGCTCGGAGCGT
>SKPY01000179.1 GCA_007119305.1 Nitriliruptorales bacterium | reverse complement strand
CGCGGTGGCGGCCGCTCACGGCGGCGATCGCTCATGGCCGAGCGTGGGCGCGCTCGCAGGGCTCGCCGCGCTGCTCGCCGCCGGCTTGCTCGGCTGGGTCACCAGCCAGGTGCGAGCCGACGAGGGCGGCGCCGACGCGGAGCAGATCGCGGCAGCGGTGCGCGCCGACGTCGAGCGCTGCATCGGACCGGCCCGTGAGGCGTGGGTCGTGCCCGGCCCGCTCACGCTGTACGACGAGCTCGAGCTCACCAACCCCACGCCCTTCTACCTGTTCTGGTACACGCTCGAGGCCCAGGAGCAACGGGTGCTGGACGGGCTCGCCGACGGGAGCATTCCCGCGGTCGTGCAGGTCGGTGCCTGGCCCCCGTCCATGCGGGCGATGGCGCCGGCCGTCGAAGCGGGCTACGAGGCGTGCGCGACCGTCGACGTCGCCGAGCCGGCGGTGCGGGTGACCGTCTGGACACGGTAGCGGTCTGCACGCTGGGCAAGACATATGGAACCCGCGCGGGGGGTCTTGCGTCTGTTTAGGTGACAGACCGTCAGGCAACGGTAGTAGGACGTGACCATCGCAGACGCCACCGCCCCGAACAGCATCGGCGTGCCGCCCGCGGCACGCCGCACTGTTGCCCTGGCCGTACGAGCCAGCCTGACGTTCGCGCTCGGCTTCGTGCTCATCATCGCGCTGCTGTCCGTGGCCGCGGGCGGCGCGGGGTTCTTCCTGCGCACGGCTGAGGCGTTGCCGTTCGGCCTCGACGTCCCCGACGAGGTCGAGCTCGGCAGCCTCGAGGAGCGCAGCATCGTCTACGCCCGCGACGGCAGCATCCTTGCGGTCCTGCACGACGAGCACCATCGCCGGCAGGTGACGCTCGACGAGGTGCCCGACCACGCGGTGCACGCGGTGCTCGCCGCCGAGGACCGGCGCTTCTACGACCACGAGGGGTACGACCCGGCCGCGATCGGGCGGGCGCTCATCGCGAACCTGCAGGCGCGCGGCGTCGAGCAGGGCGGTTCGACGATCACCCAGCAGCTCGCGAAGCAGAACTTCGTCGGCGCCGACCGTACGATGCAGCGCAAGGTCGACGAGCTCGCGCACGCGATCGCGCTCGAGCGCGAGTTCGGCAAGGACGCGCTCATCGAGCGCTACCTCAACCAGGTGTACTTCGGCAACGGGGCCTACGGCATCGCGACCGCCGCCTGGGAGTACTTCCGCGCCGGGCCTGGCGAGCTCGAGCCGGCGGAGGCGGCGCGGCTCGCCGCCGTCATCCGCTCGCCGTCCGCGCTCGACCCGCGGCGCAACGAGGAGCGGGTCCGCGACCGCCGGGACTGGGTGCTCGCCGGCATGGTCGAGGAGGGCTGGCTCGACGCCGACGAGGCGGCCGCGGCGCAGGAGACCGACATCGACCTCGCCCCGCCGCTGCAGCCCGAGGTGCGCGAGCCCTACGTCGTCGAGGCGGTCAAGCGGGCGTTCCTCGACGACCCGACCTTCGGCGAGACCCGCCAGGAGCGCATCGACCGGCTGTTCAGCGGCGGGGTCCGCATCCACACGACGCTTGACCCCGAGCTGCAGGCGCTCGCCTCCAACGTCGTCGAGGCGCACGCCGCGGAGCTCGACGGGCCGACCGCCGCGCTCGCCGCGGTGCACCCGTCGTCGGGAGAGGTGCTCGCGCTGTACGGCGGGGCCGACTTCGCAGAGGAGCAGTTCGACCTGGCCACCCAGGGCCGGCGCCAGCCGGGCAGCGCGTTCAAGCCGTTCGTGCTCGCCGCCGCGCTCGAGGACGGCGTGCCGCTGCGCCAGCGGCTCGAGGGCGACTCGGGGGCCACCTTCGACGTCCCCGGGTGGACCGAGGCCGACGACGGGGTCCGCAACTTCGGCGGCTCCAACCACGGGCGCATCGATCTGCGGGAGGCGCTCGTGCGCAGCGTCAACACCGCGTTCGCCGACCTCATCATGGACGTCGGGGTCGAGCGGGTCATGCAGTTCACCGAGCGCCTCGGGGTGGACGCCGACCGCGCGTTCGGCGAGCACGACGGCCCGGCCATCGCGCTCGGCGGCGTCGGCAGCGGCGCGACCCCGCTGGAGATGGCGGCGGCCTACGGCACGTTCGCCAACGCCGGCCAGCGGGTCGACCCCCACCTCATCGAGCGCGTCAGCGACCGCGCCGGCAACGACGTCTACACGCGCCAGGCCGAACCTGAGCAGGTCGTCGACCCCCAGGTGAACGCCGCGCTCGTCGACATCATGCGCGACGTCGTCTCGCGGGGGACCGGGACCGCCGCCCAGCTGCCCGGCGGCTGGGACGTCGCCGGCAAGACCGGCACGAGCCAGAACTTCTACGACGCCTGGTTCGCCGGCATCACCCCGCCCCTGGCCGCGGCGGTGTGGGTGGGCCACGCCGAAGGCCAGGTCGCGATGCCGAACATGACCGGCGGCAGCGTGCCGACGCAGATCTGGCGCGCGTTCATGGCCGCCGCGCTCGACGGCCGTGAGCCCCGCCCCTTCCCCGACGCCGACGTCGACTTCTCCGATCTGGCCGAGGGTGAGCAGACCGACCTGTCCGACGTGCGCGGCCTCCAGCAGGACGAGGCCGAGGAGCTGCTCAGCGACGAGGGCTTCGTGGCGGTCGTCCGCGCGGTCGCGTCGGAGGCGCCCGAGGGCCAGGTGGTCTGGCAGGACCCGGGCCCGGGCAGCGCTGCGGCGGGCAGCGACGTCGTGATCGGCGTGTCGACCGGCGTCCCCCCGGGGACCGAGATCCCCGACGTGGGCGGGCTCGACCGGGCCGAGGCCGAGCAGCGCCTCGTGTCCGCCGGCCTCGAGCCGGTCGTGCACGAGGTGGACCACGACGCGCCTGAGGGCTCGGTGGTGGGTCAGTCGCCCGCGCCGGGCGAGCGCGTGCCCGACGACAGCCCGGTCGGCATCGACGTGTCGACCGGCGAGCCTGCGGGGGTCGAGGTGCCCGACGTGGGCGGGCTCGACCGCGCGGAGGCCGAGCAGCGCCTCGCGTCCGCGGGCTTCGAGCCGGTCGTGCACGAGGTGCACCACGACGCGCCTGAGGGCTCGGTGGTGGGTCAGTCGCCCGCGCCGGGCGAGCGCGTGCCCGACGGCAGCCCGGTGGGCATCGACGTGTCGATCGGCCCGGACGAGGAGGGCGGCGACACGAGCTCAGAGGACGACGGGGCCGGCGACACGAGCTCAGAGGACGACGAGGCCGTCGACACGAACCCGGAGACCGCCACCGCGGGCGCCGACCACGACGCGTGAGCCCCGACGGTGCGACGCCGGGCTCGTGCGGGGTCCGCCAGCGTCAGATGAGCCGCGCCCACACGATCGTCCAGGGCAACGGCTTGCGGACCTCGCGGACCCCCGCGACCTGCGAGACGAACCGCACGAAGCTCACCGTGCTCCAGTGGTTGAGGTGGCCCGGCGTGTTGCCGAGGTCGCGCACGTGGCGGCCTGCGGCGAGGTTGCCGAGCCGGAAGACCGGTTCGCGCGGGACGCTGAGCACGAGGTGCCGGCGGGCCACCCGGGCTAGCTCACGCAGGCCCGCGTCCGGGTCGCGCAGATGCTCGAGCACCTCGACGGCGAGCACGACGTCGAACTCGGCGTCGGCGAAGGGCAGCCGCTCGGCGTCGCCGTGACAGAACTGCGGTCCGGCGCGCCGCGCCCACTCCGCCCGCAGCCCGGCGTCCGGCAGGTCCAGCCCGGTCACGTCGCCCCAGCGCGCATGCAGCCGGTCGGCGATGTCGCCCTCGCCGCACCCGGCCTCGAGCACCCGGCCGGTGGCCGTCTCCGCCTGCACCTGGTCGAGCACCGCGTCGAGCTGGCTGAGGAAGCGGGTGGTGAGCCACCGGATCGCCGGGTTCTTCGCGGTGTACTTGTGCAGGTGGTTGCCGATGACGACGTCGGGCGTCTCCGGTGCTGGCGCGCCGGGCGCGGGTGAGATCCTGGACACGTGCGTCACCCCTGCCGGCTGGTGCGGACGATGAGGTCGGCGAGGAGCCCGAGGCTGAACACGATCAGCCCGCCGAGGAGCATCAGCAGGGTGTTCGCGGCGATGCGGAAGGGCTCCTGGAACTGGTCGTAGACGAACTTGCCGGACCCGACGAGGAGCAGGGTCAGCGCGATCGGCCCGAACACCCGCAGCGGCTCGAAGAACGTCACCATCCGCAGCACCTGGAGCATGTAGCGGTAGGCGTCCTTGATCGGGTGGAAGTGGCTGCGCCCCGCGCGCTCGGCGTAGCGGATCGGGATGTAGTCGACGATGTGGCCGTTGGCGAGGAACGACAGCGTGAGCGTGGTCACGCACGAGAAGCCGGGCGGCAGCAGGCCGAGGTAGGGCCGGGACGTCTCCTTGCGGAACGCCCGCAGGCCCGAGTTCAGGTCGGGGATCTTGGAGTCGGTCAGGTACTCGGCGAGGCGGCGGATCGCCCACTTCGCGGGGACCCGCAGGGGCTTCAGCGTGCCTTCCTCGCTGGTGCGCGCCCCGACGACCTGCTCGGCATCGCTCGTCTCGAGGTGGTCGATGAGCTCGGGGATCCGCTCGTTGGGATAGGTCATGTCCGCGTCGGTCCAGACCACGTACCGCCCCCGCGCCTGCATCGTGCCGATGCGCCGCGCGGTGCCGGAGCCCCGGTTGACGCGGAAGCGCAGGACGCGCACGAACGGCAGCCCGTCCACCGCGTCGCCGGTGCCGTCGTCCGAGCCGTCGTCGACGACGAGGATCTCGAACGCGTACGCGGAGTTCTTCAGCGCCGCGCTGATGCGGTCGACCTCATCGCGGATGTGCCCGACCTCGTTGTACGCGGGCAGCACGACGGTGACGTCGAGGTCTTCATCCTGGTAGGCAGGTTGGGACACGGCGCGGGGGGAGGTCGGGGGCCGGGGACGGCTCCAGCATACTGGCCGCGCCGCGGCAGCAGCGCGTTCTCGCGCGGCCGTGGCGCGTAGCATGCCGGGCGATGAGTGGAGCCGATGCCACGGGTTGGGCCCCCGCATCCATCGCGGTGGCGGGGGGCCGGGGCACGGGCGCCCCCGGCGAGCCCCTCAACGTCCCGCCTCTCCTCACGAGCGTGTACCGGGCCGGGGGGCGGATCGACTACGCCCGCGAGGGCAACCCGACGTGGGAGGCGTTCGAGGAGACCCTCGGCGCGCTCGAAGGCGGGCAGGCGTGCGCGTTCGCCTCCGGGCTCGCAGGCGCCTCCGCCGTGCTCGAAACGCTGCCTGTCGGTGCACGCGTCGTCGCTCCCGACGACGCCTACGCGGGGCTGCGCGAGCTCCTCGGCGACCTGGCCGGGCGGGGACGGCTGCGCCTTGCGCTCACCGACATCGGCGACACCGACGCGACACTGGCTGCCTGCGAGGGCGCCGATCTGCTGTGGATCGAAAGCCCCACGAACCCGCTGCTGACTCTCGCCGACCTGCCCGCGCTCGTACGGGGCGTCCACGAGCGGGGCCTGCGCGTCGCGGCGGACAACACGTTCGCGACGCCGCTGCTGCAGCGCCCCCTCGATGCCGGCGTCGACGTGGTCGTGCACAGCGCCACGAAGCTGATCTCCGGCCACTCCGACCTGCTCCTCGGCGCGACCGTCACCCGTGACCGGCGCCTGGCCGGGGAGCTCGGGCGGCACCGGGTCCTGCACGGCGCGGTGCCGGGCCCGTTCGACGCCTGGCTCGCGCTCCGGGGGCTGCGCACGCTGCCGGTCCGCCTCGAGCGCGCCCAGGCCAACGCGGTCGAGCTCGTGCGGCGGTTGCACGAGCACCCCGCCGTGGCGCGCGTCCGCTACCCGGGCCTGCCCCACCATCCCGGCCATGAGCGGGCGCGTGTGCAGATGCGGGGCTTCGGCACGATGGTCGCCTTCGAGGTCGCGGGGGGCGCCGCCGCTGCGGACGCCGTCTGCGCCCGTGTCCGCCTCATCGTCCACGCGACGAGCCTGGGTGGGGTCGAGACGACGCTCGAGCGCCGCGGCCGCCAGCCCGGCGAGGCGCACCTGCCGCCTGGTCTCATCCGCCTGTCCGTCGGCTGTGAGGACGTCGAGGACCTGTGGGCGGACCTCGGCCGGGCGTTGGCGGTCCCCGGGGGCGGGGGGAGACCGTGAGCCTGCTCGCGTGGCGCCGGGGCGGCGTGCCGGGCGGCCCGGCCGTCGTGCTCATCCACTCGTGGGGTCGTGACGGGCCGACGGACTGGCAGGAGACCGGCTGGGTCGCCGGCCTGGAGGCGGCGGGCTGTGGGCTCTACGTGCCCGACCTCCCGGGGCATGGCGACTCCGCGGACCGTGCGGTGCCCGGCGACGCCGAGCCGGGGAGCTGGACGGCGCGGGCCGTGCTCGAGGACCTGCAGCGCCTCGGCGTGGGCGAGTTCGCGGTCGCCGGCGTCGCGGACGGGGGGATCACCGCCAGCCACCTAGCGGTGCGGGCTCCCGAGCGTGCGCGGCAGCTGGTGCTCGTCGGCTGCGATGACCGCCGCGGGCTGCCGCCCGGTCCCGAGACCGCCGCGGCGCTGCGTGACCCGCGCGCCCGCGTGTGGAACCCGGAGGTCTCCGACGCCGTCGCACACGCCCGGCGCGACCGCCGTCACGACCTCGCGACCCTCGCCCACTGGGTCG
>SKPY01000242.1 GCA_007119305.1 Nitriliruptorales bacterium | reverse complement strand
GCGGCCGGAGCCCGCGCGGTGCGCTGCGAGCGCCCAGCGCTCGCCCTGGACGTGGACGATGCTGACGGGCTCGCCGAGGCCAGCGCGCGGCTGCCTGCCCTCGCCGCGCGCCTGGCACAGGCGTGAGCGGCGCGGCTGCGCCGTTGGCTCGGGCGCGTCACCGCGCGTAGGCTTGCCCGACCGTCGATCCAAGGAGCGGGAGCATGCCGCAAGGCACGGTGAAGCACTTCGACCCCGAGACCTTCACCGGGGTCCTGCTGACCGACGACCAGGAGGAGCTCGGCTTCGACGCCGAGACCTTCACGGCGTCGGGCTTGCTCGAGCTCCGGCTCGGTCAGCGCGTGCGCTTCGACGTCGTCGCCGGCGACGAAGGCCAGCAGGTCCACAACCTGCGGCTGATCAGCATCTGACCGTGCGAAGGGGGCTGCCGCGCGGCAGCCCCCTTCGCGTTGTGCTCGCAGGCCTAGCGCTTCTTCGCAGTCTTCTTCGCGGACTTCTTCGCGGTCGACTTCTTGGTGGCCTTCTTGGTGGCCTTCTTCGCCGCCTTCTTGCCGCTGGTCTTCTTGCCGGCCGCCTTCTTCTTCGTGGCCTTCTTGCCGGCCGCCTTCTTCTTGGCCGGCGCGGGGGCCCGCTTGGCCACCACGTCCTTCAGGCCCTTGCCTGCCCTGAAGGCAGGAACCGTTCGTGCTTTGACCCGCACCTTCTCGCCGGTCTGCGGGTTGCGCGCGTTGCGTGCGGACCGCTTGCGGGCCTCGAACGTGCCGAAGCCGGTCAGCGACACGCTCTCGCCCTTGCGCAGCGCGATGCTGATGGTGTCGATCAGCGCCTGCACGGTCACTTCGACCTGCTTCTTGGACGCGTCGGGGCCAAGTTGCGCGGTGACCGCCTCAACCAGCTCTTGCTTGTTCACGACGTCCTCCTAAAGTCGTGGGCACCGAGCTGCCATCGCCCGGCGAGTTGATGGCGCGACGTTAGGTAATCCTGCGAGGAAACGCAACGATTTCCGACGGCTCACGCCCCGCACCTACAGTGGTGGCAGTCCGTTCAGCGCCGACCGGGAGGCCCACGAGGTGCCCGCAACGACCACTGCACGACGTCCCACCGCGGCGACCGTCGTCGGCGTCCTGGCCGTGCTCGGCGTGGTTGGCTCCGTCGTGATGACCCTCGCGCATCTCGACCTGGACATCCCCGTCGTCGCAGCGCTCGGCCCACCGGCTGCGGTGCCGGTCGTGGTGCCCGCGGGCTTCGCGCTCGGTGCCGTGCTGTTCGCCCTCGTGGCCTACGGGGCGTTCACGCGGGCGTCGTGGGCCTGGCCCCTGGCGCTTGTGGTGAACGCCCTCGCACTGGTCAGCTCGGTGTTCCCGGTGCGCGGGGCCGAGGCGCTCGTGCCCGCCGCGGTGACGCTCGCGGCGGTCGTGGTGCTGCTCAGCCGCCCCGGCCGCGACGCCCTGCTGTATCAGCGCTGATGCGCCAACCCCGGCGGGTTGACCAGCCGCAGGCATGGGTAGGCGTCGCAGTGACGCGCGACGCAGCAGCCGCAGGACACGCAGGAGCCGGAGGATGCGATGAGCGAGGAGCGCGAGCGCTTCCCGATCCAGCCCGACGACCGCCGGCGCACCGCACGGTCCTCGAAGGACATCAAGGCGGTGCCCGACGAGGTTCCCGAGCAGGAGGAGTCGCCGGACAAGCCCGCCGTGCCACCGCACCGACGCCACGAGCGCGACGACAGCGAGCAGCCGGCCGACGGCGACGACGGCGGTCAGCCGTAGTAGTCGTGTGGGTACACCCAGACGCCGGCGCCGATGTTGGGGTCCTGGCTCCACAGGAAGTCCATCGCCGCGTTGGTCACGCGGATGCAGCCCGCTGACGCCGGGTACTCCGGCACGCTGTGCGACCCGTGGATGGCGATGCCACGGGTCGTGTCGTAGTACTTGGGCCGCCACAGCAGCCCGCGTTCGGCCTCCCGTGGCCCGTCGATCTGCCGGGTGATGCGGTGCCGGCCGGTGCTCGTGGTCGCCCGGTAGGTCGCACCCTGGAAGGTGTAGACACGGCCGTGTCCAGTCGACGTGTTGAAGATCCAGTCCACGCGGCCGTTGACGACGCGCATCAGGATCTGGCGCTCGAGATCGACCTCGTAGTACAGGCCGTCGCCGGCACCCGTGCGCGCGCGCGGCCGCGACGGGTTCGCCGCGAGCCGTTCGCGCAGGGCCTGATCCGCGGTGCCGGTGCGCTCCATGCCGTGCACCTTCTGGAAGGCCAGCACGGCCTGGTGGGTCAGGCTGCCGTACTGCCCGTCGACTGCCCCGAGCCAGTAGCCGGCGTTGCGGAGCTGGCGCTGGAGATCCTCGACCTCGCGGCCGGAGTCTCCGCGCGACAGGCTGCGAAACGGCTGACGATACGTGAACCGTCGTTCGACGTGCCGGGTCGTGTCGCCGTCGGTGACGCGCGCGACGAGGCGCACCTCGTAGGTCTGCTGGCTGCGCAGGCCGTTGGGCAGCGTGTCGACGGAGAAGGTCACCTCCCGGGTGGAGTCGCTCGTGCGCCGCCCGGCGACCTCGTTGCCGTTCAAGGTCATGTAGATCGACGACGCGTCCGGGTTGATGTCGCGGTCGACCTCGATGGTGACGGTGTCCAGGCTCGACACCTCTCCGTCACCCGGTTCCACGCGCAGGATCCGCGGCCCGCCGGCGTCGACGACCCCCCGGCGCAGATCACCGACCACGACGGCACCGACCACCGCACTGCCCCCGTACACCCGCGCGCGAGCCGGCTGGAGCTGCCCCAGCTGGTCGAGCTGCGGGTCGAACACCCGGCTGGAGCTCACCAGGAGCAGCGGCGCGTCGCGGGCTGCGGCGTGCACGCCGCCGGCCAGCGCGTCGGGGAACCGCGCGCCGTTGGCGACGGCCACCTGCTCGGCGCTGTCGAAGAAGGCCTGCCCGATCCGGGCAGCGGTCTCGTAGCGGGTGCGGCCGGCGATCCGCTCGACGCCCTCGCTGCCGACGACCTCCTGCAGGCCCTGCTCCACGGCGTCGCCGACCGCCCCGGCACCCCCGACGATGTAGACCTGCTCGAAGCCGTGCTCGCTCAGGTAGGCGGCGACCTCGCCAGGCAGGCTCGTGGACCGGGTGAGCAGCACCGGCCAGCCGTCGCGCGCCGCGGGTGCGGAGGCGGCGAGCGCGTCGGCGAAGGTCTCGCCGCTGGCGACCACGGCGGTGGTCGTCTCCGCGACGAGGGCGGCGATCTCGACCCCGGTCTCGTAGCGGTTCGCGCCGTGCACGCGCTCCACCGGGAACCCGAGGGCCTCGGCGTCGCGGGCCACCTGCCCGGACAGCGCACCCTCCCCGCCGAGCAGGTAGATCGTGGCCTGGTCGGCCAGCACCCGACGCAGCTCCTCAGCGGTCGCGTCCGTCAGCCGGCTTCCCTGGGTGAGCAGCAGCGGCCCGTTGACCTCACGGGCGAACGTCGCGCCAGCGAGCGCGTCGGGGAAGTCGTCGGCCCGCCCGACCACCGCGGCCTGCGCGGTCGCGTCCGCGGGGTAGAGGTCACGGCTGATCGCGACAGCGGTCTGGATCCGCTCTGCCCCGGCCAGCCGGTCCGCCCGCAGCGGGCTGACGGTGAAGCCCCAACGCCGGCTGCGCTCGCCGGCGTCGGTGCGCGCGACGACCTCGATGATCTGCGGCCCGGGCTCGAGCGTCACCGTCGCCGCCACCGTGGCGTGGCTGCCGTCAGTGCGGCTCGCATCGACCTCGCGGCCGTTCACGAGCATCCGATGGCCGGTGATCGGCCGATCCGCTGCGGCCAGCGCGCTGATCTCCACCGTGCCCGGGCCGACCACGTCCCCGGGTGCGGGCGCCGGGTTGGTGATGCGGGGGGTGTCGCCGTGCGGCAGCGGATGGGCCGCAGCCGGGGGGCTAGCCGGTACGAGCGCGAGCACGAGTGCCAGCACAGGCAGGACCGCAAGTCGTCGCATCGGGCAAGCTCCTTTGGTTCGCAGCGCGCAACGGGCGAGGCGGCGATGCACTGAACCACCCCCGTGCGACCAATGTCGTCACATCCTACGGGCTCGTGCTGGCATCACGCACGCAAGGCCGTCCGGGCTTCAACCCTCCTGACGCCGGCCGGGGCCTGGCCCACCTGGCGCCTGCCGGCGGTCCGCGGGTGCCACCGCGCCGGTCGCCCCGGGCCGTCCGGCCCGGGCATCGGGGCGCCGCGCAGCACCTCCAGGGGGGCTCGAAGGGCCCAGACAGGCAGGGCCTTTCGCCTCGCGCATCCGCGCCGCCGGGAGCCCATCCTGGGTGCACGACACACGCGGATGAACGTCTGAGGAGGGTGGTGCGACGCGATGCTGGTTCGTGACTGGATGACCCGCGATGTCGTCACCGTGACGCCCGACACGTCGCTCATGAACGCCCGGCGACTGCTCGACACCTACGAGATCCGCCACCTGCCCGTCGTCGAGCACGGGCGTGTCGTCGGGATGGTGAGCGACCGCAACCTGCGCACGTCGGATCCCGCGCTGCGCAGCGCGCTCGACACCCTGCGGTCGGATCTCGCAGAGGGCCGCTTCCGGCCGGTGGCCTCGCTCATGAGCGCGCCCGCGCGGACCGTGGCCCCGACCGACACGCTCGCGAGCGCCAGTGCCCTGATGATGGCGGAGCGCATCGGCGCCGTGCCGGTGGTCGCCGGCGGGCGGATCGTCGGTATCCTCTCGCTCGTCGACTGCCTGCGCGCCTATCTGGCCGCAGAGCGCGAGCAGGAGCGCCGGGCGGTCGGGCACCCCGCGCCGGAAGACGATCCGGATCGCTGGGTGCACATCCCGATGCCGCCCGGGCGTCCACGCCCGGGACGGTCTCGGCGTCCGCGCCCGGTGGCCCCCGCGCCGCCGCGTGAGCAGCCCACCGAGGCTGCGGACGGGACCGCACCGACACGGAAGGCCGGATGATGCCCGACCAGACCCCATCGTCAGCACCCACGGCACGACGCCTGGAGACCCTCGGCCCGGCTGCCTGCCTAAGGCTGCTGGCGAGCCGCTACCTCGGACGGATCGCCTACGTCGTCGACGGCCGTCCGGAGATCATTCCGCTCAACTACATCGTGGACGGGGACGGCATCGTGGTCCGCCTGGACTACGGGCGCGCACTCGACGCGATCACCGCGAGCTCCGGCGTGGCCTTCGAGGTCGATCACGCCGACTTCGCCTACCACACCGGCTGGAGCGTCGTCGCGCACGGCACGGCGGCCGAGGTCACCGACCCGGCTGAGATCGAGCGCCTGCGGCTGCTTCCGCTGCGGCCCTGGGCGCCCGGGGACCGAGCGAACTACATCCGGATCACACCCACCACGCTCACCGGCAGACGAATCACCTGAGGGGAAAAGCCATGCGACGCCACGTCTACTACTACACCCACCTGAGCAAGCCCACGCAGAGCCTGCCGACGGATGAGGCGTTCATGGCAGGCCCGGAGCACTGGCTGCCCCCTCCCAGCCTGCTCACGCGCGACGGGTGGCTGGTCGACCTGCACGCCGACGGCGTGCTGCTGCCCCCGATCGCGCTCCAGCGGGCTGAGGTGCAGGTCGGCCCGGCGATCAACTCGCCCAGCGGCCTGGTGCGCTCGGTCTCGTGGCACGCGACGCGGGCTGACCGCCTCTTCCCCGTGCTCACCGGCGAGCTCGAGCTCGCTCCCCTGCCGGTCGAGGGCTGGCAGCTGTCCCTCGCCGGAACGTACCGCCCGCCCCTGTCGGTCGTCGGGGGCACCGCCGACCGCGTGCTCGGCCACCGAGTGGCGGAGGCCTGCGTCCGCCGGTTCGTGCTTGACGTCGCAGAACGGCTTACGCCCGCTACGCTACCTGTGTGACCCTCACCGAAGATCGGCTCCACGCGCTCGCCGCCGCCGCCGCCGCGCTCGCCGGCGAGCTCGACCTCGACACGGTCCTGTCGCAGATCGTGCGCAGCTCGGCCGAGCTCACCGGCGCACGCTACGCGGCGCTCGGCGTGCTCGATGACGACGGCACCATCAGCCGCTTCATCACCCACGGCGCGAGCGAGGAGACCATCCGTGCGATCGGCCGGTATCCGACCGGCAAGGGGCTGCTGGGCGTCCTGATCCGTGATCCGCAGGTCCTGCGCCTGGACTGCATCCAGGACCATCCGGCGAGCGTGGGGTTCCCGGAGCAGCATCCGGAGATGACGAACTTCCTGGGGGCGCCGGTCCGCTCCGGCGGCCGGATCTACGGCAACCTCTACCTGTGCGAGAAGACGGGGGGCTTCACCGAAGCCGACGAGGCGCTCATCACCGTCATGGCGGCCCAGGCGGGGGCGGCGGTCGAGAACGCGACGCTGTCGCAGCAGCTGCGCACGCTCGCCGTGCAGGACGAGCGCGACCGCATCTCCCGCGAGCTGCACGACGGGGTCATCCAGACGCTGTTCTCCATCGGCATGGGTCTCGAGTCGGCCCGGGCCCTGCTGCCCGCCGACGCGGAGCGCCTGGACCAGCGCCTGAACGCCGCCATCGAGTCCATCGACGGCGCGATCCGTGAGCTGCGCAACCACATCTTCCGCCTGCGGCCGAGCGAGGCGGCCACGATGGGCCTGTCGCGCGGCCTGGCGGAGCTGGCCCGCGAGTACGAGGTCAACGCGCTGGTGCGTCCGTCGTTCCGCGTGCAAAGCGACCTCGACGCACGCGTGCAGCCCGGTCTCATCCCCGACCTGCTCCAGATGGTGCGCGAGGCGCTGTCCAACTGCGCCAAGCACGCCGGCGCCTCGCACGTGGACATCAGCGCACACGTGGCGGACGGGACGGTGCAGCTCGAGATCGCCGACGACGGCATCGGCTTCACCCCCTCGGCCCCGCAGGTGGGCCGCGGCCTCGACAACATCCGCGAGCGCGCGGCCGCAGTCGCCGGAGACTTCGAGATCGACAGCACGCCGGGCAAGGGCACGGCCGTGCGCATCGCCATCCCCCTGGAAGAGGAGTGACCGTGATCCGCGTGATGCTCGTCGACGACCATGAGGTCGTGCGCAAAGGCCTGCGGTCGATGCTCGAGGCGAACGACGACATCGAGGTCGTCGCCGAGGCCGGCTCCGCCGACGAGGCGGTCCTGCGTGCACGCTCGTACAAGCCCGACGTCGTGGTCATGGATGTGCGCCTGCCGGACCGCTCAGGCGTGCTCGCATGTCGCGAGGTGCGCGACGAGAACCCGCAGGTCGCGGTGCTCATGCTCACCTCGTTCTCCGATGACCAGGCGCTGTTCGATTCGATCATGGCGGGAGCGGCGGGCTACGTGTTGAAGCAGATCCGCGGCGGGGACCTCGTGGACGGCATCCGCAGGGTCGCCGCCGGCGAGTCGCTGCTCGATCCCGCGGTCACCGCCCGTGTGCTGGACCGGGTGCGCAACCCCCAAGGCGATCAGGACCCCCGGCTCGCCCGCCTGACCCCCACCGAGTCGCGCATCCTCGAGATGATCGCCGAGGGCTTGACGAACAAGCAGATCGGCGACCGCATCCACCTGGCCGAGAAGACCGTGAAGAACTACGTGTCGACGATCCTCACGAAGCTGCAGGTGTCGCGGCGCGCGGAAGCCGCCGCCTACCTCGCGGACCGGCGGGCGCGCGAGGACCGCGAGGAGTAGCCCGACACCCCGGCTCGCGCGCGGACGATTCGTAACACCCGGGTGCTACGTATCGTCCGCGCGCCCGTGGGCTGCCGCCGCTAGCTGCGCTCGAGGATCGCCCGGGTCACCTGCCCGGCCCGCACGGTCACGGTCGCGGGCCGGAACCCGTCCGCCGTCACCGTCCAGGTCCCCGGAGCGAGGTGGAGGAACCCGGCGTGCCCGGTCGCGTCGGCCCGCACCACCACAGCCGTGCCACCCCCTGCAGGGGCCGCGCGCACGCTCTCCCCGTCCACGGCGCGCGCCAGGACGTGCCCCAGCGTCTCGGTCGGGCGCAGCTCGGGAGCGGGGGCGGGAGCGGCGAACGCCCCGCGTGCGAGCGCCGCCCGGAGCCGCCCGAACGGCGGCTCGTCGGCGTCCTGCGCGTAGCTGTAGAGCACGACGCCGTCGGTGGCGGCGCGGGCCCGTGCGATCTGGCTGAGCGACGCCTCGACGGGGTTCAGGTACGACGCCTGGCCGACCGCGAGCACGCGCCCCTCGCGCACCAGGGTCTGCTCGAACGCCAACCAGTCGTCGAGCCAGGAGGCGTGGGTGCGCTCCCGGAAGTAGTTCATCGGGAATGCCGCGTCGATGACGCCACCGGCGAGCCACGCCGGCCAGTCCTGGAACACGTCGGCGTAGGTGCGGGTGCGGGTGTAGCCGCCGGCGGCGGTGGGGCCCTGCCCCATCGTGCTCGCGGCCAGGGACACCGCGACGTCGGGGTCGGCGTCGGCGACCTCGAGGCGGATGCGTCGGGCGAGGTCCGCGGTCTGCGCCCGCCGCCAGGCGGACCAGGCGGCGTCGTCGGGCGCAGGCGTGCCGGAGGTCCCCGTGACCGAGCGGAATCGGGACAGCGAGCGCGGGTGGTACCCGAAGTCCTTGCCCTCGTAGCGCAGGTAGTCGACGTGCACTGCGTCAAGGTCGTAGCGGCCCGCCAGCTCGGCGAGCAGCGTGGCCACGTGCTCCTGCACCCCCGGGACGCCGGGGTCGAGGTAGACGCTGGGGTCCCCCGCCCGGGTCCGGGTGGTCCACGGGTCGGCGCTCGTCGGTCCGTGCCGGGTCCACACGTGGTCGGCACCGAGATCGAGGCCGTCGTAGACGCGGTGGTACGCGGGCAGGACCGACACCCACGCGTGCACGGCGAGGCCGCGCGCGCGGGCGGCGGGGACGAGCTCCGCCAGCACGTCGAGGCCCGGCTCGAGGTCCGGGTCGACCGTCCCGGGCAGCACCGAGGAGCGGTAGTAGGCATCGTGGCGGCGGGCGACCTGCACGATCACCGTGTTGAGGTTCGCTGCGGTCGCGGCGTCGAGCACGCGGTGGATGCCGGCCCGGGTCTTGAGGCTGGCGTCGAACAGATGCACCCACAGCCCGCGCAGCTCCGGGGCGGGCCCGCCCTCGGCAGCCTCCTGCCGGCGCGCCTGCAGGACCGTGACGAGCTCCTCCGACAGCGTCGCGCGTCCGCCGATCAGCCGGACGTCGTGGCCGTCCAGGCCGCCCAGTCGCAGGTAGCGGTCCGTGCCCTGACCGGGGACGTCGCGCTGGCTGTAGAGCACCGGTCCGCCGCCCGGGCGGGCCGCAGCCCAGCCCGCCGTGACGGCGTCGACGAGATGGCGATCCGACTGGTTGGACAGGTGCACCGTGCCCGGCGCCGGATACGCCCGCGCGACCGACGCGGCGGTCTCCGCGCGCGTTGCACCGGCGACCCGGCGCACGTCTCCGGTGCCCAGCAGCGTCCTCAGCCGCGCCTCGACCGCCGCGCTGACCACACCGTGGCCGCCGACGATGACGACCTCCCGCACCCCCTCCAGAGCCGCCGCGGTCACGGCGGGCACGTCGTCGCGGCGGACCTGGAGCAGACCGGCGCCGGCCCGGGCAGCCGGCGCAGCCGCGACGAGCGAGTCCGCCGGGCGCAAGCCGTTGACGACGAAGGCGGTCGCGCACGCGCCCGCGGCGTCGGACACCGCCGCTGCGGTGGCGTAGCGGTCCACGCCGCTGATCCGGCGGGTGGTCGGCACGAGCTCGGCGAGCTCCTGCTCGACCTGCGGCACCACTGCCGCGTCGCCGCCGAGGATCGTGATCGCCTCCGGGTCCAGCCGCCGGATCTCCTCCCGGGTCGCGTCCGGCAGCCGGGTCGGCGCCGTCAGCAGCAGCGGTGCGCTGCGCGCCTCGGCGAGGACCGCGCCCGCGAGCCCGTCTGCCAGGCCGCCGGCGACGTCGCCGCGGGCCACGAGCACCTCCACCGCTCCGTCGGGGTACGCCACGCTGGAGGTGCAGGCCGCCGTCGCATAGCGGTCCGGGCCGGCGAGTCGCTCCACGCCGGGCGCAGGCTCGGTGCGGCAGGCTGCGGCCAGCGCGGGCTCCGCCTGCAGCGGGCCGGGCAGGCCGAGCAGCGCCAGGACCAGGACGCTCAGCACGCCGGCGGTTCGACGACCCATGTGTCAGCCTTCCCGTTGCGGTCAGGACACCTCGTCCTGCTCGAGCTCGTCCACCTGCTTCGCGACGTCGACGACGTTGGTCATGACCTCCGCGAACCCATCGGGGTCGGCGAGCAGCCACGTGTGGTTGCCCTCGACGGTAACGCAGGACGCGTCCGCGCTGCCCACACCGGCGGCGCTGCACAGGTCACGGAAGGCGCGCTCGGGGATGACCTTGTCGCTGGCACCCCACAGGATCACGATGGGCAGCCGGCGCTGCTTGAGCGCCTCGAGCTCGTCGATGAGCGAAACGCGCCGGGCGAGGCCGGCCACCCGCCACACCGTGCGGGGGTGGCGGGCCACGTTGGGGCCGAGGTCCTCCAGCAGCACCGGCAGCACGCGGGTCGCCTGGCGCAGCGGCAGGATGTCGCGGCGCAGGTGGAGCCCCCAGTCCCACAGGGGACGCTCCTTGAGCGCGCGCACCGTCCCGCGACGACCCCACGCCGAGCCACCGATGGAGTTCACCAGGATCAGGCGGCTGACGCGCTCGGTCGCCTGATAGGCGGTGCGGATCGCCACCCCGCCGCCGAACGAGTGGCCCATGAGGGTGACGGGCTCGTCGATCTCGACGGTATCCATGAAGGCGAGCACCCAGGTCGCGTAGCCCGGCATCGTGCAGTCGAGCGGCTCCAGCTCGGCCGTGCCCGCGAAGCCGGGCAGCGCAGGGGCGTAGACCCGGTGCCCCTGCGACACCAGCCGCTTCAAGGCGCGCTTGTAGCTCTTGTAGCCGAGCCCCCACCCGTGCAGGAACACCAGCGGCGGGCCCTGCCCCGCCACGCCGTAGCGCGCCGGACGATCGAGCACGCTGGTCGTCCGCCACTCGAGGTGGTCGAGCGCCCCACCAGGCACGGCGTGACCCTCCTTGCTTGTGTCTCGCACCCGATGCTGCCTCGTACGCATGCGGGCCACAGGGGGCGTTGGTCCCCGTAGATGAGGCCGTTCGCCTGTTCCGCGCCCGGGCACCCAGGGGACAGCATGGCCTTGCGAGCGTTGTCCGCGCGCTCCACGGCCGAGGCAGGTGAGCAGCGATGAGACGGTGGCTCCACGTCCAACGCTACGTCCAAGGCGAGTCCCGCGCGCTCGAGACGCTGCTGCTCCGGCGGACCGAGACCCTCCTGCGTGCGGCCACGCAGTCCGAGGACGGCGGCCCTGCCGCAGACGGCTCGTACGTGATCACCCTCACCACGCGCCTCGCCGGCCTCGAGGTGATCAAGCACGTCCGGGTGCGCACCGGGGTCGCGTACCGCAGCGGGCTGCGCACCCTGCTGCCCATCACCTGGCACGCAGAGCCGGCACGGCACGCCTTCCCGGCGTTCGAGGGCACGCTCGAGCTCGAGCCGCTCGACGAGCACACGGCCGCCCTGTCCCTCGCAGGCTCCTACCGGACACCGCTCGGTCCGCTCGGCGGCGTCGCCGACGCGGCGGCGCTGCACCACGTGGCCGTGGCCACCGCCGAGCGGCTCGTCGCCGGCCTTGCCGACGAGCTGGAGCGCGTCGCGGCGGAGCCGGGGCGCCCCACACGCTCCCGGGGGCCCAGGCGCGGCGAGCCCCTGCGCGTCGGCGACGTCATGACCCCCGACCCGATCGTGTTCGACGCCAGCATGCCGCTGCGCACGGCCTCCCTGCTGCTGTTCCACGCCGAGATCTCGGGCGCGCCGGTGGTGACCGCGAGCGGCGAGCTCATCGGTGTGCTCTCGGAGCGGGATCTGCTGGCGAAGGAGGCCACCACCCGCTTCGGGATCGGCCGGGCCGTCGCCGACGAGGACCGTCGCCGCGAGGCCCGCACCGCAGGCGAGGCCTGCAGCCGGCCGGCTCGCACGACCGTGCCCGATGCCCGCCTCGCCGACGTCGCACGCATGCTGCTCGACTACGACATCAGCAGGCTCGTGGTGGTCGACGGTGGCGAGGTGGCGGGCATCGTCTCCCGCCACGACGTGCTCGCCGCCCTGCTCCGGGACGACGCCGAGATCCTCTACGTCCTGCAGCAGGAGCTGAAGGCGCACGACGCCGAGGACGTCGAGGTCACCGTGCACGCCGGGGTGGTGGAGCTGGCAGGCCGCGCCCGGCTGCGCTCGGTCGCCGAGCAGCTCCCCGCGCTGGCGGCGACCATCGACGGGGTGATCGCGGTCGACGCCGACGACCTCATGTGGGCCGAGGACGACATCCTGCCGCCCGTGCCCTACATCTGACGCCCGGCCGATCCGACTGCGACGACGTGCCCGGTCGTCCCGCGCATCGTAGGCTGCCCCTCCCACGACACGACCCGGAGGGATGCATGTCGGCGAACAGCTTCGGAGCTCGGGACACGCTTGCGATCGGCAGCAGGTCGTACACGGTGCACCGCCTCGACGCGCTGGGCGCCGACGCCGCGACCTTGCCGTACGCGCTGAAGATCCTGCTCGAGAACCTGCTGCGCAACGAGGACGGCGAGACCGTCACGGCGGCCGACGTCGAGGCGCTCGCGGGCTGGGATCCCGCCGCCGAGCCCGATCGGGAGGTCTTGTTCATGCCCGCCCGGGTGCTGCTGCAGGACTTCACCGGCGTGCCCGCGGTCGTCGATCTCGCCGCGATGCGCGACGCGATGGCCGCCATGGGCGGCGACCCGCGTGCCGTGGACGCCCAGATGCCCGCCGACCTCGTGATCGACCACTCGATCATCGCCGAGGTCGCCGGCATCCCCGACGCGTTCCGCCGCAACGCCGAGATCGAGTTCGAGCGCAACCGCGAGCGCTATCAGTTCCTGCGCTGGGGTCAGACCGCCTTCGACGGGCTGCGCGTCGTCCCGCCGAACACGGGGATCGTGCACCAGGTCAACCTCGAGTACCTGGGCAGGGTCGTGTTCGCCGACGAGGACGGCAACGCCTACCCGGACACCCTCGTGGGGACCGACAGCCACACGCCGATGATCAACGGCCTCGGTGTCCTCGGGTGGGGCGTCGGGGGGATCGAGGCCGAGGCGGCCATGCTCGGCCAGCCGATCCCGCTGCTCATGCCGCGCGTGGTCGGCTTCAAGCTGACCGGGGAGCTGCCCGAGGGCACCACCGCCACCGACCTCGTGCTGACGGTGACGCAGCTGCTGCGCGGGCACGGCGTCGTCGGCAAGTTCGTCGAGTTCTACGGCGAAGGGGTGGCGGAGGTGCCGCTGGAGAACCGGGCGACGATCGGCAACATGTCGCCGGAGTACGGCTCCACCTGCGCCATCTTCCCCGTGGACGACGAGACGCTGCGTTACCTGCGCTTCACCGGCCGCTCCGAGGAGCAGGTCGCGCTCGTCGAGGCGTACGCGCAGGCGCAGGGGTTGTTCCACGACCCGGGCCGCGAGCCCCGCTACTCGGAGACCCTCGAGCTCGACCTCTCGACGGTGGTGCCGAGCCTCGCGGGACCCACGCGCCCGCAGGACCGCATCAGCCTGACCGACGCGAAGCAGGCCTTCCGGGAGGTGCTGCCCGACTACGTCGCCTGGCCGCGCGACGAGGACGACCTGCCCGCCGACGTGTCGGAGGACTCCGTCGACGAGTCCATCGTGGAGACGTTCCCGGCCAGCGATCCACCGGCCAACGAGGTTCACTCCAGCCGTGCCGACACGCCACACGAGCGCCGGACGCGCGGCGCCGACCGCCCGCGGGCTGCAGCCCCGGTCACCCTCGCGGACGGCGGCTCGTTCGCGCTCGACCACGGCGGCGTGGTCATCGCCGCGATCACGAGCTGCACGAACACGTCGAACCCGCAGGTGATGGTGGCCGCAGGGCTGCTCGCGCGCAACGCCGTCGAACGCGGCCTCGAGAGCAAGCCCTGGGTGAAGACCTCGCTCGCGCCGGGGTCGAAGGTGGTCATGGACTACTACGAGCGCGCCGGGCTGCTGCCCTATCTCGAGAAGCTGCGCTTCAACCTCGTCGGCTACGGGTGCACCACGTGCATCGGCAACTCGGGCCCCCTGCTCCCCGAGATCTCCCAGGCGATCGACGAGCACGATCTCACCGTCTGCGCGGTGCTCTCCGGCAACCGCAACTTCGAAGGGCGCATCAACCCCGACTGCAAGCTGAACTACCTGTGCAGCCCGCCCCTCGTGGTGGCCTATGCCCTGGCCGGCTCGATGGACGTCGATCTCTACGCCGAGCCCCTGGGCCACGACCCGGCCGGTGAGCCGGTCTACCTCGCGGACATCTGGCCCGAGAACGCCGAGGTGCAGCGCGTCGTCGACGATGCGGTCCGCCAGGAGATGTTCGCCGAACGCTACGCCGACGTGTTCACCGGTGACGAGCACTGGCGCGGCCTCGACATCCCGTCAGGCGAGCGCTTCGCGTGGGACCCCGACTCCACCTACGTGCGCAAGCCCCCGTTCTTCGAGGGCCTGGCCCCCGAACCCGCGCCGATCACGGAGATCAGTGGAGCCCGGGTGCTGTGCCTGCTCGGCGACAGCGTCACGACCGACCACATCTCCCCCGCCGGGTCGATCAAGCCGGACAGCCCGGCCGGTCGCTACCTCATCGAGCAGGGCGTCGAGCCGCGCGACTTCAACTCGTTCGGGGCCCGGCGCGGCAACCACGAGGTCATGCTCCGCGGCACGTTCGGCAACATCCGCCTGCGCAACCGTCTCGCGCCGGGCACGGAGGGCGGCTTCACGACCTACCTCGGCGGTGACGAGCCCGAGGTCATGAGCGTGTACGAGGCGGCGACGCGCTATGCCGAGCAGGGCACGCCGCTGCTCGTGCTCGCCGGCAAGGAGTACGGGTCGGGGTCCTCACGGGACTGGGCGGCCAAGGGCACGGCGCTGCTCGGTGTGCGTGCGGTGATCGCCGCGAGCTACGAGCGCATCCACCGCTCCAACCTCATCGGCATGGGCGTCCTGCCGCTGCAGTTCCCCGAGGGCGAGTCGTACGACACGCTGGGACTCGACGGCCACGAGCACTACGAGCTCGCCGGCTGGGGGGAGGGCGCGGAGCTTCCCCGCCAGCTGACGGTGCGCGCCACGCCGGCCACGGGGGCGCCCGTCGAGTTCGAGGCGCACGTGCGCATCGACACGCCGCGCGAGGCTGAGTACTTCCGCCACGGCGGGATCCTGCCCTACGTCCTGCGTCACCTGCGCGGCCCGGCGTAGCCCCCGTTGCTCGTCCCTGCGGGTCCCGCCCGCGGGGACCCGGGAGTCCCTGCGCACCGGGCCGTTCGGTCTTGCCACAGCCCGCGGCGATCACCGACGATTGCGCTGCGGTCGGCGTGGGCCGCCGCATGGCGCAGGAGGCCGGGATGATCTCCGAGGGGGCAGTGCACGCGTTCGTGCCGTTCACCGGGACGCAGTCGGCTGCGCTCGCCGAGACCTTCGCCTGCGAGCCGCGCACCTGGCTGCCCGAACCCGGTGCGCAGCCCTGGGTGTCCCTGTGGGTCGGCGGGCGCCCGGCGCCCGCGCGTCTGGCCCTGGGTCCGCCGGCGAGCGGCGAGCAAACCACGAGCCGAACCATCCTGCTCGACCCCCACGGAGGCTGCGCCGCCGCACCCTCCTATGTGGGGATCCTCGAGGTCCGCAGCGCCGGCCGTGGCTCCGCGCTCGTCCTGCGCGCCCACTACCGGTACGGTCCCACGCGCCTGCGCCCCGCTGCCGGTCACCGGACGGCCCACGAGGCCGCCACGCGCTGGCTGACCGCGGTCGCACGGACGCTGGGGACCGCCACCGCGGCGCGACGGACTGCCTGCAAGGCCGTGCACCCAAGCACCGGCAGCGCCCGCTTCGGCCCCCTGCACGGCGTCCCCACGTGACGAGGTGACGACCCGATCACGCAGAGCCCGCCGGCAGGCAGCCCGCAGCCGCCGGTCGCGGCCGACAGGGGCAGGCCGCGGTCAGCGGCGCTTCCACAGCTGGCGTTCGATGTCGGCGACCAGGTCCTCGTCGGCGAGGTCGAGGCGCGGTCGTTCCGGCCCGCGCTCGCTACGCGGCGTGAGCCAGTGGACGAGCTTGCGAAACGGCGGCAGCCGGTCCGTGGCGGTCGCCCGCAGCACGCGCATGGCCGCCGTGTCGGGCAGGTCGTCGGGGTGGTCGGGCAGCGGCATGTCCACCCGGTAGACGCCCTCGCCCTCGTCGTGCCGCGTGGCGCCGAGCTCGTCGAGCAGCCCGAGCATCGCGTCGTTGTCGACCAGGACGTAGTTGCGCAACGTGCGGATCCCGTGCTCGATCGCTGAACGGCACAGGGTCAGCAGCAGCAGTGAGCCGAGCCCCTTGCCCTGGTAGCCGTCGGCGACCGTCACCGCCGCCTCGGCGACCTCCGGCTCCTGCGGGAGGCGCACGTAGCGCGCGACACCCATGCCCGGTTCGTCCGGGGCATCGGCGTTGATGGCCGCCCACGCCATGTGGTCGGCGTAGTCGATCTCCGTCAGGTAGCGCAGCTGCTCGGGGGACAGCCGGTCGACGACCGAGTGGAAGCGGGCGTAGCGCGCCTCGGGCGACAGCCGGCGCAGCCCCTCGGCAAGACGTTCCTTGTCGTCGGGCCGGATCGGCCTGATGAGGGCGCGCGTACCGTCGCGGAGCGTCACGGTGAACGGGTCCGGGGGTGCTGCCACGACACCTCCCTGGTCGGCTGGGCTCCTCGAGACGCCAGGGCAGCACGGCCCGGCGTCCCGGATGCCACCAGCCTCGCACGATGGGCCCCTGACCCGCCCGGCGAAGGTCCCGAGCCCGCCGTGTCGTTCGCCCTTGTCCCCCGCGCACCCGGCGCGCCACCATCGGGGCAGTTTCCCCACAGAGGAGTACGAACGTGCGCACCGCGACGATTGATGGCAACGAGGCCGCAGCACGGGTCGCCTACGCCCTCTCCGAGGTCGTGGCGATCTACCCCATCACCCCGGCGTCCCCGATGGGCGAGCTCGCCGACCTCTGGGCCGCCCGCGAGCAACCGAACGCCTGGGGCACGGTACCGCGCGTCATCGAGATGCAAAGCGAAGGCGGCGCGGCCGGCGCGCTGCACGGCGCCCTGCAGAAGGGCTCGCTGTCGACCACCTTCACCGCCTCCCAGGGCCTGCTGCTCATGCTGCCGAACATGTTCAAGATCGCCGGCGAGCTGACGCCGGCGGTGATCCACGTCGCGGCACGCACGATCGCAACCCACGCCCTGTCGATCTTCGGCGACCACAGCGACGCCATGTCGGCGCGCACGACCGGATGGGCGCTGCTCGCGTCCGCCTCGCCGCAGGAGGCCCAGGACCTCGCCGCCATCGCCCACGCCGCGACGCTGTCCACCCGCGTCCCGTTCCTGCACTTCTTCGACGGGTTCCGCACCTCGCACGAGGTCGGCAACATCGCCCTGCTGGAGGACGCCGACCTGCTCGCGCTCATCGACGAGGCCGACGTGCTCGCGCACCGCGAGCGCGCCCTGTCCTCGGAGAACCCGGTGTTGCGCGGAACGGCCCAGAACCCCGACGTGTTCTTCCAGGCCCGGGAAGCCGCCAACCCCTTCTACGCGGCGGTGCCCGGAGCCGTGCGGGACGCCATGGACCGCCTCGCCGAGCGGACCGGCCGGCGCTACGGCCTCGTGGACTACCACGGCCACCCGGAGGCCGAGCGCGTGGTCGTCGTCATGGGCTCCGGCGCGCTGACCGTCGACGAGACCGTCGACGAGCTCGTACGCCGGGGCGAGCGGGTGGGGGCGGTGACGGTGCGCCTGTACCGTCCGTTCCCGACCGAGGCCCTGCGGGCCGCGCTGCCGGACACCGTGCAGACGATCGGGGTGCTCGACCGCACCAAGGAGCCGGGCGCGCCGGGTGAGCCGCTCTACCTCGACGTCGTGTCGGCGTTCGCGTCGGGAACCGTCCGGCCCACGATCGTCGGCGGGCGCTTCGGCCTGTCGAGCAAGGAGTTCACTCCCGCGATGGTGAAGGGCGTGTTCGACGCGCTCGCAACCGACGACCCACCGCGCTCGTTCACGGTCGGCATCGTCGACGACGTGACCCGGCTGAGCCTGCCGGCGGACGCCGACTTCCGCGTGCCCCGGCCCGAGGGCATGCTCCAGTCGGTCTTCTACGGGCTCGGCAGCGACGGCACCGTCGGCGCGAACAAGAACAGCGTGGCGATCGTCGGCGACCGAACCGCTCTGCACGCCCAGGGCTACTTCGTGTACGACTCGAAGAAGGCCGGCGCGGTGACCGTCTCCCACCTGCGCTTCTCCCCTGAGCCGATCCGCTCGACGTATCTGGTCGACGAGGCCGACTTCGTGGCCTGCCACCAGTTCGGCTTCCTCGCGCGCCGTGAGGTGCTCAACCTCGCCAAGCAGGGCGCCACGTTCCTGCTCAACAGCCCCCACCCCGCGAACGAGGTCTGGGACCACCTGCCCGTCGAGGTGCAGGAGACGATCGTCGACAAAGGCCTGCGTCTCCACGTCGTGGACGCCTACGGCATCGCCCGCGACACCGGCCTCGGCCTGCGCATCAACACGGTCATGCAGGCGGCCTTCTTCGCGCTGACCGACGTCATGCCGCTCGACGAGGCCATCAGCGCGATCAAGGACGCCATCCGCAAGTCCTACGGGCGGCGCGGCGAGGAGGTCGTCGAGCGCAACGAAGCCGCCGTGGACCGCGCGCTCGAGGATCTCACCGAGGTCACGGTCCCCGACAAGGTGACCGCGACCGCACACCGGCTGCCTCCGGTCTCAGCCGAGGCCCCGGACTTCGTCCAGCGGGTCACCGCCCGCATCCTGGCCGACGAGGGCGACCTCCTGCCCGTCAGCGCCCTCCCGGTCGACGGGACGTTCCCCACGGGGACGGCGAAGTGGGAGAAGCGCGCGATCGCCTTGGAGATCCCGATCTGGGACCCCGACATCTGCATCGACTGCGGCAAGTGCGCCATCGTGTGCCCGCACGCGGCCATCCGCATGAACGTGTTCACGCCCGACGCCCTGGAGGGAGCGCCGGAGAGCTTCCAGCACAAGCCCTTCAAGGCGCGCGAGCTCGACAGCCACCTGCTCACGATCCAGGTGGCCCCCGACGACTGCACCGGCTGCCACGTCTGCGTGGAGGTCTGCCCGGCGAAGAGCAAGGAGCAGGCAGGCTACAAGGCCATCAACATGCGCCCGGCTGACGAGCACCGCGACGTCGAGCGCGCCAACTTCGACTTCTTCCTGCAGATGCCGCCGCTCGACCGCGACGCGCTGCCGAAGGACACCGTCAAGGGCTCCCAGGCGCTCGAGCCGCTGTTCGAGTTCTCCGGCGCCTGCGCAGGCTGCGGCGAGACGCCCTACCTGAAGCTGCTCACCCAGCTGTTCGGCGACCGCATCGTGGTCGCCAACTCCACCGGCTGCTCCTCGATCTACGGTGCCAACCTGCCGACGACCCCCTGGGCGACCAACGCAGCCGGCCAGGGGCCTGCGTGGTCGAACTCGCTGTTCGAGGACAACGCCGAGTTCGGCCTCGGCATGCGCCTCGGCCTCGACCAGCAGCTGATCGAGGCCCGGCGGCTGCTCGCAGAGCTCGCCTCCGAGGTGGGCGACGAGCTCGCATCCGCGCTGCTCGAGGCCGACCAGTCGGACGACGCCGGGGTGGCCGCGCAGCGCGCGCGGATCATCGAGCTCCAGTCCGCACTCGAGTCCGTGGAGGACCCCCGCGCGGCTCGGCTCGCGTCGGTCGCCGGCGCGTTCGTGAGGGAAGCCGTGTGGATCATCGGAGGCGACGGCTGGGCCTACGACATCGGCTACGGCGGCCTTGACCACGTGCTCGCCTCCGGGCTCGACGTGAACATCCTCGTGCTCGACACCGAGGTGTACTCGAACACCGGAGGTCAGGCGTCCAAGGCCACCCCGCGTGCGGCCATCGCCAAGTTCGCCACCGCCGGCAAGACCACGCCGAAGAAGGACCTGGGCCTGCTCGCGATGCAGTACGGCACGGTCTACGTCGGCCAGATCGCCCTCGGCGCGAACGACGTGCAGACCGTGCGCACGCTGCTCGAAGCAGCCGCGTGGCCGGGGCCGTCGCTCATCCTCGCCTACTCGACGTGCATCGCGCACGGCATCGACATGAGCCAGTCGATGGCGCGCCAGCGCGACGCGGTGAAGAGCGGATACTGGCCGCTGTACCGCTACCAGCCCGATGGTGGCGACGACGGCCGTCCGTTCCGCCTCGACTCCAGGAAGCCCTCGCTGCCGCTACAGCAGTTCGCGGCGCAGGAGGGCCGGTTCGCGATGCTCATGCGCACCGAGCCGGAGCGCGCACGCCAGCTGCTCGCCGCCGGGCAGGCGGACATCGACGAGCGCTGGCGCTACTACGAGCAGCTGGCAGGGGTCAGCCGTACTGCACCGACGTCCAGCGAGGACGCCGTCGGGGAAGGAGCCCAGCCGTGACCGATCT
>SKPY01000477.1 GCA_007119305.1 Nitriliruptorales bacterium | reverse complement strand
GATCGGGACGATGTGGGGCGGACGCCTGCGCTTCACCACCCCGATGCTGTTCGCCGTCGGGCTCGTGGCCATGTTCACGATCGGGGGCCTGTCCGGCGTCACCCACGCGATCGTGCCGCACAACTTGCAGCAGACCGACACCTACTACGTCGTCGCGCACTTCCACTACGTGCTGTTCGGCGGGGCGCTCCTCGGGCTCTTCAGCGGCGTGTACTTCTGGTTCCCGAAGGTCACCGGCCGCTTCCTGCGCGAAGGCCTCGGCAAGGTGCACTTCTGGCTGTCCCTCATCGGGTTCAACCTGTCGTTCGGGCCCATGCACATCCTCGGCCTGAACGGCATGCCCCGCCGCTACTACACCTACCCGCCGGGCATGGGCTGGGATCTGTGGAACCTCGTGTCCACCATCGGCGCGTTCATCATCGCGGTCTCCGTGCTCGTGTTCATCGTGAACCTCGTCGTCTCCCTGCGCGCGGGCGAGCCGGCAGGCGACGACCCGTGGGACGCCCGCAGCCCGGAATGGCTCACCACCTCGCCTCCGCCACCGCACAACTTCGACGTGGTGCCCACGATCACCGCGCGTGACGACGCCTGGCACCGCAAGTACGCCGGGGGTCCCGACCAGCCGCGGCGGGTGCCGGCCGGGGCGTCGGCGGACCACGCCGAGGGCAGCGAGCGCGAGCAGGCCGCCCACGACATCCACATGCCCGACCCGAGCTACTGGCCGCTCGTGGTCGCGCTCGGGATGCCCATCGCGAGCTGGGGGGTCGTGTTCGCGCTCTGGCCCCTGGTCGGGATCGGGCTGCTCGTCACCCTCTACGCGATGCTGTCCTGGGCGCTGGAGCCCAGCAGCGAGCCCGACCACGCCCACTGAACGAGGACGACATGGCCGCGGACTCCGCCACCGTCGAGCACGAGGAGCACCCCACGAACTTCGGGGTCTCCAACGAGAAGATGGGCATGTGGGCTCTCATCGGCTCCGAGTGCCTCTTCTTCGGCGCGTTCATCACCACCTACCTGCTCTACGTCACCCGGCTCGGTGACGGCCCGGGACCCAGGGACATCTTCGACATCCCGTTCACGAGCGTGTCGACGTTCATCCTGCTCATGAGCTCCCTCGGGATGGTGCTCGCGCTCGCCGCCATCCAGGAAGGCGACATGCGCAAGTTCCGGACCTGGACGCTCGGCACCGCGCTCATGGGCCTCACGTTCCTGTCCGGGCAGGTCTACGAGTTCACGGTCTTCGTCGAGGAGGGCCTCGGGCTCACCACCAGCCCGTTCTCCACCTCGTTCTACGTGCTCACCGGCTTCCACGGGGTGCACGTGGGGTTCGGCGTGCTCATGCTGCTCGCCCTCTGGGTGGCCTCGTTCAGCGGGCACATCCGCCCCACGAAGAAGCACGCCGGCGCGGTGGAGAACGTGGGGCTCTACTGGCACTTCGTCGACATCGTCTGGATCGTCATCTTCACCGTCATCTACCTGATCCCCGCGGAGTAGGAGTGCGCGTGTCTGACCTGGACCAGGAGCAGGAGCACCACCCGACGGTCGGCCAGTACGTCGAGATCGGGGTGATCCTCGCCGTCGTCACAGCGGTCGAGGTCGCGCTGTTCTACGCGGACATCCCGCGGCAGGTCACGATCCCGGCGCTGTTGTTCCTCACGGCGATCAAGTTCCTGCTCGTCGTGATGTGGTTCATGCACCTGCGCTACGACCACCGCCTGCTGACGCGGCTGTTCGTCGCCGGCATGATCATCGCCCTCGTGCTCTTCGCCGTCGTCGTGGCGATCACGCTGCTGTAGGAGCTAGCCATGGCCGATCCGACGCTCGTCACGTGGCAGCCCCACCCCGAGGCGTGGCTCATGGTGGTCGCCCTCGCCGGTGGCTACCTCTACGCGCTGTCCGCGTGGGGCCGCCGGCACGCTCCCGGCCGGGTTGCCGCGACCCGCAACCAGCGGGTTGCCTTCTTCGCCGGTGTCGGCGTGCTCTGGCTCGGCGCGGACTGGCCCATCCACTACGTCGCGGAGACCTACCTGTACAGCGTCCACATGGGCCAGCACCTGCTGTTCCAGCTCATCGCCGCGCCGCTGCTGATCCTCGGCACGCCGGCCTGGCTGTGGCGCCGGCTGCTGCGTCCGGCCCCGGTCTTCGCGGTCTGGCGCAGCGTCACCAAGCCGCTCATCGCGCTCGTGCTGATGAGCGGGTTCACCGCCCTCATCCACATCCCCGCGGTCGTGAACGCGCAGTCCGTCAGCCCGTGGTTCCACTTCGGCCTGCACGCCGTGCTGATGCTGCTGTCCCTCGTGATGTGGTGGCCGGTCCTGTCCCCCCTGCCCGAGCTCCCCCACCTGTCGTACCCCGGACGCATGGCGTACCTGTTCGGGCATTCGATCCTGCCGACCGTGCCGGCGTCGTTCCTCACGTTCGCCTACAGCCCGCTCTACGAGGCCTACGCGAGCGCGCCCCGCCTCGCCGGCTGGCTCGACGTCATCCAGGACCAGCAGATCGCCGGCCTCGTCATGAAGATCGGCGGGGGCTTCTTCCTGTGGGGGGTCATCGCCGTGCTCTTCTTCCGCTGGGCGGCCGAGGAGCAGACGGGGGGGCCCGATACGTTGTACTGGCGCGACCTCGAACCTGACGTCGAGAGCGCGCGCCTGGCCGAGTAGAGCATCCCGACCGGAGCGGTTCGACAGCATGGACAACGACTTCCGCAAGCGCGTGGCCTCCCCCCTCCTCATGCTGCTCGGGGTGCTGGCGCTCATCGGGCTGTTCCTCTTCAGCGTCTCACGGGTCCTGCTCGCGGTGCCGGAGGCGGCCGCCACGCTCCTCGCGCTCGTGCTCGCGGGCTACGTGCTGCTCGTAGCGGGGCTCGTCGGCAAGTACCGTCACCGCGTGTCCGCCAGGGCACTGGGCGCCGGGCTCGCCATCGGCCTCGTCGGGCTGCTCGCGGCGGGCGTGGTTGCCGCCCAGGCGGGCATGCGCGAGCTGCACCCTCCCGAGATCGACGCGCCCGCAGAGGTCGACGAGGAGATCCCCGAGGGGGCCTTCGTGTGGGAGGCCTACGACCTCGGCTTCACCGACCCCCCGGAGACGCTGCCAGCCGGCGAGGAGATCATCGTCGCCATCGACAACGTGGGTGCGCTGCCACACGATGTCACGATCGACGGCGAGTTCCAGGTCGTCGCCGCCGGTGGCGAGCAGGATTGGACGACCGTCACCCTCGAGCCCGGCGAGTACTACTACTACTGCAGCGTGCCGGGCCACGAGCCCGAGATGAACGGCACCGTCGTGGTCGAGTAAGCCCATGGACGACTGGTTCGAGCGCCGCACGTTCGGCGCCAGCGACTTCGACCCGGAGCAGCTCGCGGAGCGCAAGGCGCAGCTCGGGCTGACGGTCAGTGTGGTCCTACCGGCGCAGAACGAAGCCGCCACGATCGACGGGGTCGTGCGCGTGTGCTCGTCGCTGGCGGACAACCTGGTCGACGAGCTCGTCGTCATGGACGCCGACTCCGACGACGGCACGGCCGAGCTCGCGGTCCGGGCCGGCGCGCGGGTGCACTCCGAGTCCGCGGTCCTGGCCGAAGTGGGTCCCGCGCAGGGCAAGGGCGACGCGCTGTGGCGGAGCCTGGCGGTCACCTCGGGTGACGTCGTCGTCTTCGTCGACAGCGACATCCGCAACCCCGACGCGCGCTTCGTCTGGGGCCTGCTGGGGCCCCTGCTGTCCGACCCCGCGATCGAGCTCGTCAAGGCCTACTACGAGCGGCCCATCGAGGCGGCCGGCGTCCAGCACGCCACCGGTGGTGGGCGGGTGACCGAGCTCATGGCCCGCCCGCTGCTGAACCTGTTCTGGCCCAGCCTGGCAGGGCTGATCCAGCCGTTGTCGGGAGAGTACGCCGCGCGTCGTAGCCTGCTCGCCGAACTGCCGTTCTTCACCGGCTACGGCGTCGAGATCGGGCTGCTGATCGACACGCTCGAGCGGCGCGGTGTCGACGTGCTCGCACAGGTCGACGTCGGCGAGCGCATTCACACCAACCAGCCGCTCCCCGCCCTGTCGCGCATGGCGTTCGGGATCCTCCAGGTGGCTGCCCTGCGGCTGAGCAAGGAGCAGCGCCTGCACCTCACCGCTGCCCTCCCACCCACGTATCGCCAGTTCACACTGGGGGAGCGAGGGGCTACTCTGGAAGCCAGGGAGGTTGCGGTGTTCGAGCGGCCGCCGATGGGCACCCTGTCAAGGTGAGCACCCGTCCCGCAGCGACAGCTGCAGGGACCCCCGAGCGCTACGACGGGCCGTCCGGCCCCAGGCAAGGAGCAACGAGCACAGATGCCGGTCGTCGTCCTGCTGATCGTCGTGGCGGTGATCGTGTTCCTGCTGTACAAGTCGGTGCAGGATGCGCGCCAGCAGCACGAGCAGGGCGGCGCTCGCCCGTCGGAGGCGGCCACCGCCTTCCCCGCTCTGCCGAAGACCCCGTCGCCGCGCGCGAAGCAGCCGCGCCCCGGCAAGCGCCGCGCCAAGCCGAAGGTCGACGAGGAAGCCCTCGCTGCCCACGTCGTGAAGCTCCGGGACGCGATCGGCCAGGGCCTGATCGACATCGACGAGGCCGTGGCGAGCGTCATGCGGCAAACCGACGGGGCCCTCGGTCACGACGCCGCACGCAAGCTGCTCGAGCAGGACGACGCGGCCTGATCGGGCGAAGCGGTCGGGAAGCCCGCGACGTGAGCTGCCGCTCGGGGTAGGCTGCCACACTGACGACCGGTGGGAACCCCGCCACGCACGTCAGCGACAAGGATCAGCCACATGAGCGAGCATGCACGCATCGACCTCGACGGCGAGGCATTCGAGGCGCCGATCATCGTCGGCACCGAGAACGAGCAGGCGATCGACCTGCGCCGCCTGCGCAGCGAGACCGGATACATCACGTACGACGTCGGTTACGCCAACACCGGCTCGGTCAAGAGCGCGATCACCTACATCGACGGGGAGAACGGGATCCTGCGCTACCGCGGCTACCCGATCGAGCAGCTGGCCGAGCGCTCCAACTTCATCGAGACGAGCTACCTGCTCATCCACGGTGAGCTGCCCACGGCCGCTGAGGTCGACCGCTTCCGGACGCACATCACCCGTCACACGCTGCTGCGGGAGAACATGCGGCCGTTCTTCGACGCGTTCCCCCCCGAGGCACACCCGATGGCGATCCTGTCCGCCGCGACCTGCGCGCTGTCGACGTTCTACCAGGACCACTACGATCCGTTCGATCCGGACGACGTCGAGATCTCGGTCTACCGGCTGATGGCGAAGCTGCCCACCGTGGCGGCGTTCGCCTACAAGAAGTCGATCGGCCAGCCCTACATCTACCCGCGCAACGATCTGAAGTTCGCGGCCAACCTGCTGCACATGATGTTCGCGGTGCCGCCGGAGCCGTATGAGGTCGACGACGAGGTCGCCCGCGCCCTCACGGTGCTCTTCATCCTGCACGCCGACCACGAGCAGAACTGCTCGACGTCGACGGTGCGGATGGCGGGTTCGAGCCACCTCAACCTGTACGGATCCATCGCCGCGGGCATCACCGCGCTGTGGGGGCCGCTGCACGGCGGCGCCAACCAGGACGTCGTCGAGACGCTCATGATGATCCACGAGTCGGACGCCGACGTGGCCCACTTCGTCAAGCGCGCCAAGGACAAGGACGACCCGTTTCGGCTCCCGGGCTTCGGCCACCGGGTGTACAAGAACTACGACCCGCGGGCGAAGATCATCAAGGAGTCCGCCGACCGCGTCATCGCCAAGCTCGTGGGCGACGATCCGCTGTTCGGCATCGCGCGCGAGCTCGAGGAGATCGCGATGAGCGATGACTACTTCGTCGAGCGCAAGCTCTACCCGAACGTCGACTTCTACTCGGGCCTGATCTACCGCGCCATGGGCATCCCCTTGAACATGTACACGGTGCTGTTCGCCCTCGGACGCCTGCCCGGCTGGATCGCGCAGTGGAAGGAGATGATCGAAGACCCGGAGACGCGGATCAACCGGCCCCGCCAGATCTACACCGGGTCCACCCAGCGCGACTACGTCCCCATCGAGCAGCGCAGCTAGCTGCCAGCGGCCCGCAGCGGCGCGGTGTCCCTCCCGCCCGCCGTCGCTACTGGCCGGGCCGCGCGAACTGCCGCAGGCTGCGGACCGTGACGGCGATGGGCGCGAGGCTGTCGTCGGCTTCGCGCTCCAGGAGGCTGAGCATCGTGTCGAGCCGTTCGCCGCGTTCCCGACGCGCGGCGACGAAGTCTGCTACGGCTGCGGGCGCGGGCTCGTCGCCGAACTCCAGCAGGATCTGGAGTGCCGCGTCGCGCCGCGTCTCCCGGAGCTCGTCGAGCAGGCCCTGCTGCTGCCAGCGCTCCCACTGGCCGCGCGGCTCGTAGGCCACGAGGCGGTCGAACAGCCGCTCCATCGGCAGCGCGTCGCTCAGGTGGAAGAAGACGTCGGCGACGTGGCGCACGCTCACCTTTGAGCGGCGGGCCACCCCCGCGACGTCAGGCACGATGACCTGGTCCCCGAGGTCCACCAGTCGGCTCGCCAGGTCCTCCTCGATCCCGAGGTCCGTGTAGGTGCGCACGCGGTCACGGCGCGCGCGCCGGCGGTCCGTGGGCCCCAGGTCGACGCAGGCCT
>SKPY01000082.1 GCA_007119305.1 Nitriliruptorales bacterium | reverse complement strand
GCCGTCTTCTTGGCAGCGCCGCCCGCAACCTTGGCTTCGAGCCGCTCGACCTTGCGCTCGAGCCGATCGATGTCGCGCTGACGCGCAAGGCCGAGGCGTCCCACCGCGCGCTCCGTCTCGCTCCGCACGATGCTGGCCACCGCCTTGCGGTTCTCCTCGGAGCGCTGCAGCAGGTCGTCGACGGCCTTCTCAGCGCGCTCGGCCGCCAGCTCCCCCTGCTTCACGAGACTCTTGACCACCTGCTCGGCCCGTCGCTGGGTCACGTTCGTCGCCCCTGTCGCCATCTCGAGGTAGCGTTGCCAAGCCTTGTTCACGTGGGCCTCCCGGGTCGTTGCTCACGGTCACGGCGCGCGTTGCAGCACGCCCGATGTAGTGCAGCATAGGACACTGCGGCGCGCAGACCAGGGAACCGGGCAGCGCCGCACGCGGCTTACGGCGCCCCACGGTTCCCCCGCGTGCAGGAGCCCTGCCGTCTCATGGTCATCCCGGTCGGCGACGTCAACCCGGCGCAACGCACCCCGTGGATCACACGCCTGCTCCTGCTCGGCACGATGGCGGTGTTCTTCCTCGCGCAGCCGTGGACGGCCGATCGCTGCACGCAGGCCCAGTTCTATGTGGAGTGGGCGGCGATCCCCGCCGAGCTGACGCAGGGTGCCCCGCTCGACGCAGAGCAGCTCACGCGCGGGCCCCTGGGCGCCTGCGACCTCGAACCGGTACCGGACAAGTCGCTGGCCTTGAGCGTCCTCGCCAGCCTGGTCCTGCACGGCGACGTGCTCCACCTGCTCGGCAACATGCTGTTCTTGTGGATCTTCGGCAACAACATCGAGGACCGCTTCGGTCATCTGCGCTACCTGGGCTTGTACGTGCTCTGGGGCGTCGCCGCCACAGGCGTGTTCGTGGCCGCCAACCCCGACTCGACCTCCGTGCTGATCGGGGCGTCCGGAGCCATCGCCGGGGTGCTCGGCTCGTACTTCATCCTCTACCCCGGCGCCCGCGTGACCGTCGTCGTGCTGCCGCTGTTCTTCCTCACGCTGCAGGTCCCGGCGGTCATCGTGCTCGGGCTGTGGTTCCTGTGGGAGCTGCGCGCGGCCGGAGCCGAGGAGGTGGCCGCGGGAGGCGTCGCCTACCTCGCCCACGTGGCCGGGTTCGTCGCCGGCGCGGTGACCGCGCTCTGGTCGCGGGTCCACCGCCGTCGCCGGCGCCCGCGCAGACGGCGCCGACGTCCGTAGACGCCTCAGGCCGCGAGCCGGGCCTCCACGCGCTGGAGCGCCTGGCGGTAGACGGCGCGATCCGCCAGCGCGCACGCGAGCTTCAGGTGCGGCACCGCGCGGGCGAGGTGGCCCTCGCGCTCGAAGCAGCGGCCGATGCCGAAGTGCGCGTACGCGTCGCTCGGGTCGAGCTCGGCCGCACGCTCGAACTGCCGCCGGGCCAGCGCAGGTCGGGCGGTCGCGAAGTAGGCGCGTCCGAGCGCCTCGTGCAGCGACGCCTGCTCAGGTTCGTGCTCCACGGCGAGCTCCAGGATCTCCACGGCCGCACGGGGTGCCCCCGCGTCGAGCCGCTGCGTGCCCTGGCGGTACAACGCGTAGACCAGGTCGGGGCGCGCGGATCCGTGTGGGACGGCCATTGGTACCCTCCTCGGCCGTGCTGGACGGCCGCCGCAGACGTGCTTCCACCCGAGGGTATCGTTGCCTCGCTGATGGGGGCGTCCGGGCTGGAGCTCCTCGATCGCCGAGCACCGGCAGGTGGAAGGGAGGCCTCAGTGGACGCCGCCCCGTTCCGCGCGGTGCGCTACCACCCGGACGTCGCGGGTGAGCTCGCCACCACGACCGCCCCCTCCTACGAGGAGGTGGAGCGCTTCGCCTACGCCTCCCACCGCGCCTCCAGCCCCTACACGGTGCTGGAGCTGCTCTCGCCAGCGAGCGGGTTCGCGGCCGCGAGCGACACCTTCCGGCGCTGGCTGCGCACCGGTGTGCTCCTGCGTGATCCCCAGCCGGCGTTCTACACCTACGAGGAGCACGAGCTGCGGGGCGGGGTGCCGGCCGTGCAGCGGGGCGTGCTCGCGGCGGTCGGCCTCGCCGCCCTCGACGACCCCGAGGACCTCCTACCACACGAGGGCATCGACACCGACCGCGCCGCCGCGCGGCTCGCCCGCTTGGAGGCCGTCCCGCTCGACGTCTCCCCCGTGTTCGCCCTGATGGTCGGTCTCCACCACGATCTGCGTTCGCTCCTCGACCGGGCGCCGCGCCAGCCGCCGGTCGTGGCCGTCACCGATGAGGCCGGTGTCGACCACCGGGTGTGGCGGGTGGACGAGCCTGCTGACATCGCCACCGTGCGCGAGGGGCTGGTCGGGGCGACCGCGGTCATCGCCGACGGGCATCACCGCTACGCGGCGGCGCTGGCGTTCCGCGACCGCCAGCGCGCCCGTCGAGGGCTGCGCCCTGACGCGCCGTGGGAACGCACGCTCGTCTACCTCGTCGACGCGCACGCCTACGGGCCCCGGATCCTGCCCATCCACCGCCTCGTGCGAGGGCTCGACGACCGCGCCCTGCGCAGGCTCGAGGCGGACGTGGCCGTCACACCCCAGCCCGGCGGTCCGCGCGACATCCTCGCCGCGCTCGAGGGCATCGACGGGCCCGCCTTCGGGCTGTGGCGACAGGGTCGCGGTGCGGTGCTGCGGCCGCACACCCTCGACGCGCTGCGCAGCCGGCTGCCTGCCGACATGTCGGACGCCTGGCGCGACCTCGACGTCGCCCTCCTCGAGCACGGTCTCCTGCCCCCCCTGACGTCGCCAGACCGCATCGAGACGCGCAGCGACCTCGACGCTGCGACGGCGGACTGCGCGTCCGATCCGACCGCGGGCCTGTTCCTGCTGCGCCCAGTCGACGCCGACAGCGTGCTCGACCTCGCCCGCTCGGGCGAGCGCATGCCCGCCAAGGCCACCTCCTTCGTGCCGAAGCCGCGCACCGGTCTCGTGATGCGCGACGTCGACGACTGACGGCCGTGCGGCTTCGGTCAGCCGGGCGCCGGCGCGCCCGTAGACTGCGGGGCATGCACGCTGACCGCTGCGCGCCTGCGAGGAGTGCCGGGTGACGCTTCCGACCCTCGGCTGGAAGGAGGAGGCGTCGCTGCCGGAGTGGGGCATCCACGGCCTGCGCGTCAAGCTCGACACCGGTGCACGCACGTCCGCCTTGCACGTGCTGCGCTTCCGCGTGGTCGGACACCACGAGCACGACGGCGAGCCCATGCCCGTCGCCCGGCTCACCGTGCCCCTGTCCCGGGACGACTCCGACCAGACCGTGTCGGTGACGACCCCGGTCATCGGCTACAAGTCGGTGCGCGACACCCGGGCGCGCTCCGAGCTGCGCCCCGTCGTGCGCACACGCCTCGTCTGCGGGCCTCTCGATGTGGAGATCGACATCAGCGTGACCGACCGTGCCGGGATGATCTTCCGCATGATCCTCGGTCGCAAGGCGCTCGCCGGGCGCGCCTTGGTCGACCCGTCGCGTGGCTACACGACCCGCGTCGGCAAGGCGAGGCGCGAGGAGAGCCGCCGTTGAGAATCATCATCCTGTCCCGCAAGGCGTCGCTGTACTCCACACGCCGGCTCACGCAGGCCGCCCGCAAGCGCGGACACACCGTCCGGGTGATGAACCCGCTCGACTTCACGATGGTGCTGTCCACCCGCAATCCGGAAATCTACTACCGCGGTCGGAAGCTGTCCCCCCTGCCGGACGCGGTGATCCCCCGCATCGGGTCTTCGATCACCTTCTTCGGCCTCGCGGTGGTCCGCCAGTTCGAGATGATGGGCGTGTACTGCTTGAACGAGTCGAACGCCATCGCCCGCAGCCGTGACAAGCTGCGCGCGCTGCAGCTGCTGTCGCGCTCCGAGGAGATCGGCGTACCCGCCACGGCCATGGCGCGCAAGCCCGACTATGCCCGCCGGATGCTGACGCACGTGGGTGGTGCACCCGCGCTCGTCAAGCTCCTCCAGGGCGCGCAGGGCGCCGGCGTGGTCATCGTGGACTCCAAGCAGTCGTTCGATTCGGTCATCGACGCCTTCCACGCGATCGGCCAGAACATCCTCATCCAGAGCTTCGTGAAGGAAGCGCACGGCAGCGACATCCGCGCCTTCGTGGTCGGCCGCAAGGTCGTGGCCGCCATGACCCGCCGTGCGATCGAAGGCGAGTTCCGCTCCAACGTGCACCTCGGGGGCACCGCACGGCGGGCCAGGCTGTCCCCCGAGTACCGCAGGGCAGCCGTCGCGGCAGCGCGCCGCATGGGCCTCGCGGTCGCGGGCGTCGACATGCTCGCCAGCGAGGAAGGCCCGATGATCCTGGAGGTGAACTCGTCGCCCGGGCTGCAGGCCATCGAGCGCTCCAGCCAGGTCGATGTGGCCGCTGCGGTGATCGCCTACGTGGAGCGCAACGCCAGACCGGGCCGCACGGGCGACAAGGTGGGCAAGTGAGCGCTGCGGGACCGGCCCGCACCCCGCGGGGAGACGAGCGATGAGCGAGAGCGGATTCGAAGCACAGCGGGCGGTCACCGCAGAGACCGTCGGAGCCACGCCCGAGTACGAGGGCGGTGCCGGCCCGCTGCAGATCGGCGGCGCGGACGTGCCCGAGGGGGCGCGCACGGACCTGCTGCTCAAGGTCAGCGAGAGCTACACCGGCGACCGCATGTCGATACCGATCACCGTGGTGAACGGGGTGCGGCCGGGACCGCTGCTGTTCGTCACCGCGGCGGTCCACGGCGATGAGCTGAACGGTGTCGGCATCGTCCGGGAGGTCCTCAACCGCGTGGGGCCCCCGGACGTCGTGGGCGCGCTCGTGTGCGTTCCCGTCGTGAACGTGCTCGGCGTGCAGTTCCACAGCCGCTACCTGCCGGACCGGCGCGACCTGAACCGGTGCTTCCCCGGCTCGCCGAACGGGTCGACCGCCAGCAGGATCGCGTACACCCTCATGACCGAGGTGATCAGCGGCGCCGATGCCGGCATCGATCTGCACACCGCGGCCAACCGCCGGATGAACGTCCCGCAGGTGCGCACGAACCTCGCCGACCGGCGGGCGCGCGAGCTCGGCGTGGCCTTCGGGGCGCCGTATCTGATCGACGCCCCGCTGCGACCGGGCTCCCTCCGCGACGCCGCCGACCGTGAGGGCGTCCCCGTGCTCACGTTCGAGGGCGGGCAGGCACTGCGCTTCGAAGACGACGTCATCGAGGTCGGCGTGGCCGGAGTCCTGCGGGTGATGCGCCATCTCGGCATGATCGGGCAGGCGCCGCCACCCCCTGACGAGCCGATCCTCGAGACCGACGAGACGCACTGGATTCGAGCCGATCGCGGCGGCATCCTCGACCTGCACGTGGGTGCAGGCGACCGCGTGGCGGTGGGACAGCCGCTGTGGACCGTGACCGGCCCGTTCGGCCGCGAGCGCACCCAGCAGGAGTCCGCCTACGACGGCGTCGTGATCGGCATGACCACGCTGCCGCTCGTCAACCCGGGCGACGCGGTGGTCCACATCGCCGTCCCGGGCCTGCACGATCACGCCTACAGCGACGAGCCGACCGACGAGGAGGACCTCGACGTCGAAGCCGACGCGGACGAGGAGAGCCCCCGATGGTGGCGAAGGAGGACGACGCAATGAACGCCGTACGACACGTCGAGGAGCTGCCGGGCGGCATCCGCGCGATCGACACGCGCACCGCGGGGATGTCGAAGGTGACGGCAGGCTACTTGATCGAGGCTCCCCGCCCTGCGCTGATCGAGTGCGGGCCGGCCCTGACGATCGAGCATGTCGTCGACAGCCTGCACGACGTCGGGCTGGACGCGAGCGACCTCGCCTACCTCGTGGTGAGCCACATCCACCTCGACCACGCCGGCGGGGCGGGCGACGTCCTGGAGGCGTTCCCGTCCGCCAAGGTGGTGGTGAGCGAGATCGGAGCGCGTCATCTCGTCGACCCCGAGCGGCTCAACGCGAGCAGCCGCCGGGTCTACGGGGAGCTCATGGACAGCGTCTACGGCGACTGCACGCCGATCGCCGAACCGCGGGTCCTCGGCGTCGGCGATGGCGAGCAGCTCGACCTCGGCGGGGGACGCCGCCTCGACCTGCTCTACACCCCCGGTCATGCCAAGCACCACATCGCCGCGTTGGACAGCGACACCGGCGCGCTGTTCGTCGGGGACTCGGTGGGCGTGAAGATGCCGGGCATGCAGACCATCCGCCCGGCCACCCCACCACCGGACTTCGACCTCGTGCTGTGCCACCGCACGCTCGACCGCTACCGCGAGATCGCCCCGGAGCGGGTGTACCTCGCGCACTACGGGGCGGTGGATCCGCCCCTGGCGGCGCTCGATGAGGCGGACGAGCGGCTGCGGGCGTGGGCCGAGACCGCCGAGGCCGCGTACCAGGAGCACTCGGAGCTCGACCACGTCGCCGACACGCTCGCCAAGCGCTTCACCGACGAGCTCGATCCCGACAGCGACGACCCCGAGGCCAAGGACCGGCTCGAGCTGCTCAGCGGCGTCACCTCCAACGCGGCCGGCTTCGTCCGCTACTTCAACCTCCGCGCCGAAGGCCGCGTCACGACCTGACCCTGGCCTGTGTCAGCGCTCGGGCGCTGGCTCGGCCGGCTAGTCGCCGAGCGCCGCGAGGCGCTCCTCCACGTCGAGGAAGCCCTCGGT
>SKPY01000268.1 GCA_007119305.1 Nitriliruptorales bacterium | reverse complement strand
TCGCGCGCGCGGCCGCGGGGGTGTGCCTGCCCCACGACTGGCTGACCGGCCAGCTCACCGGGACGGCGAGCACCGACCGTGGCGACGCCTCCGGGACGGGATGGTGGTCGGCGCACGAGGAGGCCTACCGCGCCGATGTGCTCGCCCTGGCCGACGTGGCGCTCGACCCGCAGCTGCTGCCGCCGGTGCGGGGCCACGCCGACGCTGCCGGTGCGGTGACGGCCCGCGCGGCAGGCACCTTCGGGCTGCCGGAGGGCATACCCGTGGGGGTGGGCACGGGCGACAACATGGGGGCTGCGCTCGGCCTCGGCGTGGACCCTGGCGTGCCGGTGCTCTCGCTCGGGACCTCCGGGACGGTCTACCTCGCCAGCGAGCGCCCCGCCGCCGACGCCAGCGGCGTCGTGGCCGGGTTCGCCGACGCGACCGGGCGCTACCTTCCGCTCGCGTGCACCTTGAACTGCACCGTGGCGGTGGACCGGGTGGCGGCGTGGTTCGGGCTGGACCGGGACGACGTCGCCGAGACGGCGGACGTGGTGGTGCTGCCCTATCTCGACGGCGAGCGCACGCCCAACCTGCCCCAGGCCACCGGACTGGTCACCGGGCTGGACCACGACACCACCCCCCGCGAGATCCTGCTGGCGGCCTACGAGGGGGCGGTCGCCGCGCTGATGACCGCGCTCGACGCCCTGGCCGTGCACTCGTCGGGCCTGCAGCCCGACGCGCCCCTCGTCGTGGTCGGCGGCGGGGCACGTGGCCGCACGTGGCGGCGCGTGGCCGCTCGCCTGTCCGGCCGCCGGCTGCTGCTCCCGCAACCGCAGGAGTTCGTCGCGCTTGGTGCCGCCGCCCAAGCCGCGGCTGCCCGCACCGGCGAGGAGCCCCTCGCGGTCGCCCGTCGCTGGGGGCACGGGCAGGGCGAGGAGCACGCGGCGGTCGAGCGTGATGACGCCACGCTGGCCCGCATCGACCGCGTCCTCGAGGCCGGGCAGGCGCTGCTCGACCCGACTTGACCGCGTCAGCCCGGCGGTGTGAGGGTTCCCGCCGATGCTCGTGACCCTGCTCGCGCTGCTCCCGATCGCGCTGATCCTCGTGCTCATGGTCGTGCTGCACTGGTCCGCGGCGCGGGCCGGTCTGATGGGGCTGGCCGCGACCGCGCTCGTCGCGGTCCTCGCCTACGACTTCCCCGCGGCGCTGCTGCCGGGGGTGGGCACGGGCGCGGCGGTCGGCGGGCTCGCGGCCGAGGCGGGCTTCACCGCGGTCACGATCCTGTGGATCATCGGGCCCGCCCTCGGGATCTACGAGCTGCAGCAGCGCACCGGGGCGAACGAGGTGCTGCGCGACGCCCTCGGCCGCCTGACCCCCGACCCACGGCTGCTGGCGCTGCTCATCGCCTGGTTCTTCGCCCTGTTCATGGAAGGCGCCGCGGGCTTCGGCACGTCGGTGGCGCTGGCGGCGCCGTTCCTCGTCAGCGCCGGGTTCGCGCCCATCACCGCCGTGGTGGCGGCGATGCTCGGGCACTCGGTCGGGGTGTCGTTCGGGGCGGTCGGCACGCCGATCGTGCCGCAGGTGGCAGCGACGGGGCTGTCGGCGCTGGAGCTCGCGCAGGCCACCGGCCTGTACCACAGCCTGCTCGGATGGGTGCCGCTGGTGGCGGCCATGCTGGTCGTCGGGCGCGGCTTGCCCGAGGGTGTGGGGCTGCGCGCCTCGACCTGGCTGTGGACCGCGGGGGCCGGCATCGCGTTCCTCGTCCCGTTCGCGCTGCTGTCCCAGCTCGTCGGGCCGGAGCTGCCCACGCTCGGCGGCGCCCTGTTCGGGGCCCTCGGGTTCGTGGCGGTGCTCCTGCTCGTGCGCCGCGTGCAGGTGCCCGCACCGGCGCTGCCGGTGGCCGAGCGGGTGCCCCTGCCGCCGGCGGCGCTGCTGCGCGCCGCCGCACCGTACCTGGTGCTCGTCGGCCTCGTGCTCGTCACCCGCCTCGTCCCCCCGCTGCAGGAGGCGCTGCGTGCGGTCGAGGTCGGCTGGGAGGTCGCCGGGGAGTTCCGGGGTTCGGTCCAGCCCCTCTACCACCCCGGCACGATGCTGCTCGTGGGCTTCGTCGCCGGGGCGGGCGTCCAGCGGGCCGGCCGGCGGGTGCAGGACGCCTTCGTGGCCGCCACCCGCCGTCTCGCGCCCGTGACGGTGGCGCTCGTGGCGATGCTCGGCCTGTCGCGCCTCATGGTCCACGCCGGCATGATCGACGCGCTCGCCGAGGCCGCCGCCGGCGGGGCCGGGGGCGCGTGGCCGCTGCTGGCGCCGCTCGTCGGCGCCCTCGGGACGTTCGTGACCGGTTCGGCCACCGCGTCCAACATCCTGTTCACCGACTTCCAGGTGGCCACCGCCGCAGCCCTCGGGTTGCCGCCCGCGCCGCTCGTCGGCGTCCAGGGGTTCGGCGCGGCGATCGGCAACGCCGTCTGCCCGCACAACATCGTCGCGGCGAGCGCGACCGTCGCGCTGACCGGCCGGGAGGGTGAGGTGCTGCGCCGCACGCTCGGCGTCACCCTGCTGTACGCACTGCTCGGCGGCGGCGTGGCGTTCGTGCTCGTCTCGTGACGGCGCGCGGCGCGCTACAGCGCGCCGGTCAGGCTCGCCAGGACGATGCCGGCCGCTAGCGCCCACACGTAGTAGGAGAAGTAGCGGAAGCGGGCGCGGTAGAGCAGGTGCAGGACCAGGGCGAGCGCCGCCGCGCCCACGACCGCCGCGACCACGAAGCCGAGGGCGTAGGCGCTCGGCCGCAGCGTCGGCACGGCGCCGTCCGCCGCCACGAGCAGCGCCTGGATGACGGTGCCGGCCAGGATGGTGGGGATCGCGATGAAGAAGCTGAACTCCGCGGCCCAGCGGCGCCGCAGTCCGCAGAACAGGGCCACGGCGATCGTGGTCCCGCTCCGGCTGATCCCCGGCAGGAGGGCGACCGCCTGCGCGGCGCCGATCGCGACGGCGACCCACGGCGTGAGCTCGCGCAGCCCCCGCCAGCGCGGACCGATGACGTCGGTTGCCCACAGCAGCACGCCGGTGACGGTGAGTGTGGCCGCGAGCGCGAGCGGGTGCGCGAAGGCGCTCGTGAGCGGCTCGCGCATCAGCAGGCCGAGCGCGCCCGTGACCGCCACCGCCAGCAGGCCCAGCAGGCACAGGCGCAGGCGCAGGCCGACGTGCGGCTGCCGGCCGCGCCCGAACGAGCGGAGATCGACCGCGCGCAGATCGGTCCACGCCCCGCCGAGCAGCGCGGCCAGGCTGCGCCGCATGACGAGCGCGATGGACACCAGCGTGCCGACGTGGACGACGAGGTCGAACAGGATCATCTCCGGCGACTCGGGTGCCGGCAGCGCGGAGCCCTGCTGGCCGAGCCAGTGCTGCACGAGCACCAGGTGGCTCGTGGAGCTCACCGGGAAGAACATGAAGACCCCCTGCACGACCCCGAGCAGGACGGCTTCCCACAACGTCACGGCGACCCCTGGCCTCGTCCGAGAGGCCACGATACGGGCGGCCGGCCGCGTCGGCCCACTCGCCGCTGCGCCGCCGTGCTGCTGACGATGGTCCCGACACGGTGGGACTGTTGGCCCTGCGAGCCACACGGTGGCATGGGGACGATGCGGTCATGGCACGGCTGCTGGAGCTCGACCAGCACATCGGCGGCGACCCGCCCACCGTCGCGCGGCGCTTCGCCGGCGACCCGCAGGGCTGGCTGCCCGCCCCCGCGCGCTGGCGGGGCGAGAGCGCGTGGACCGTGGCCCTCGAGGCGGGGCCGGTCACCCGCACGGTCGTCTGCCGCGTGGGCCCGACGTGGTCCGTCGGTGGCGAGCGTTGGCGGTCGCTCGTGTGGACCCCGGCGCCCGGGCGGCAGGATGTGCTCCCTGTGCATCGGGCCCTGCCCGCCCTCACGGGTGAGCTCGGGCTCGTCGAGCACGAGGGCGACTGCAGCCTGCTGCTGCGGGCGACCTACCGGCCCCCCGCCGGCGCCCTCGGGCGCGGGCTCGACGCGCTCGCCCTGCACCAGCTCGCGCGCCACACCGCCGTGCGCTTCCTCGCTGCGGTCGGGGAGGCGCTCACCGCCACCGGTGCCCGCACGCCGCTCGACGCCTAGTCTGGCCGAGGACGATGGTCCCGACGAACCCGGGACCCTCGGCCTGCCGAGGCTCAGCGCGGGTGAGGAGCCTTTGCGGAAACCATGCAGACCCCCTGCGCAAGCATGGACAAGGAGCAGTTGATGAACAGCACGACGATGAGCGGAGCGGCCAAGCTGTGGGCGGCCGTCGCCGCCATGGCGATCCTCATGCTCGGGCTCACGGTGGGGCTCGTGTACACCGGCGCGCTCGGCGCTGCCGCGCCCGCTGCCCCCGCCAGCGCCGACGTCGCCGACGGGGTCACCGTCGAGGTGGAGCTGTCGGAGTTCGCGTTCAGCCCCGTTGACATCACCGTGCCCGCCGACACGCCGGTGGTGTTCGAGCTCGTCAACACGGGCAGCGTCCCGCACGACTTCGTGATCGAGGGTGTCGCGGCGTCGGAGGTCATCGCCGGCGGCGAGACCGGGACGCTGGAGGTCGACGCAATCCCTGCCGGCACGTACCGGACGCTGTGCGAGGAGGCCGGCCACGAGGCGGCGGGCATGGCCGGCACCCTGACGGCGACCGCGGACGGCGCAGACGATCCGGACGCCGAGCACGCCGCGCATGCGGACGCCGGCGAGCACGCCGAGATGACGGCCGAGGAGATGGCCGCCAAGCACGACGACCTGTCCGCCTTCCCCTACGAGACCGAGCGCGGCGGGCAGCCGCTGGAGCCCGAGATCCTCGACGACGGCACGAAGCGCTTCGAGCTGGTCGCGGAGGAGATCGAGTGGGAGGTCGAACCCGGCGTGTACCGCGAGGCGATGGCCTACAACGGACAGGTGCCGGGGCCGCAGATCAACGTCGAGCTCGGCGACAACGTCCAGCTCGTCGTGCGCAACGAGCTGTCGGTGCCCACCGCGCTCCATCCCCACGGGCTCGTCCTGCCGAACGAGATGGACGGCGTGCCGGGCCTGACCCAGGACTCGATCCTGCCGGGCGAGGAGTTCGTCTACGAGTTCGAGGCGCAGCCCGCCGGCTCGCACATGTACCACTCGCACTTCGACTCGGCGAACCAGGTGCCGGGCGGCCTGCTGGGCGCGTTCATCGTGCACGACCCCGACGACCCATGGGCTGACGAGGTCGACCACGACTACGTCATGATCCTGAACGACGGGCCGCTCGGCTACACGCTGAACGGCAAGGGCTTCCCCGCCACCGAACCGCTCGTCGTCGAGCGCGGCGACACGATCCGCGTGCGCTACATGAACGAGGGCCTGCAGATCCACCCCATGCACCTGCACGGGATGCCTCAGCAGGTGATCGCCCGCGACGGCTACCTGCTCGACTCGCCCTACATGGAGGACAACGTCCTCGTCTCGCCGGGCGACCGGGTCGACGTCATCATCGAGGCCACCGAGCCGGGTGCGTGGGCGTGGCACTGCCACATCCTGTCCCACGCCGAGGGGCCCGACGGCATGTTCGGCATGGTCACGGCGCTCATCGTCGAGGACTGATCCGGCAGCCGGTCAAGAGCCCGCGCGCAACGGGCCCCGCACCGTTCCGCGGGGCCCGTTGGCACACTTGTCACCTGTCGCCCGGCGAACGCCGGGCGTGCGGCCTGCGCCTGCGCGTCGCGGTGGGCGAACCGGTCGCGTCGGCGCGGGCAGGCGCTGGATCAGTCGGGGTCCGGCTCTTCGGCGCAGAACAGCCGATCGTCGTGCTCGATGCAGTCGCGCCCGTCGACCTCCTCGACCGCGATGCCGTAGCCGACCATCCCGCCAATTAGCAGGCCGAGGATGATCCCCAGCGCCACGAGCGTTGCGACGAAGACCTGGGTTGGCTTCGACAGCCCGTCGAACTCGGCGCGGACGCGCTCCGTGTCTTGCGTGATTGGGTTCGCCACGGCGCGCCTCAGGCGAAGATCAGGATCAGGATGATGATGATGAGCAGGGTTCCGAGTCCGATGTACACGGGATACTCCTTTCGGGTGCGGGTGCTCCCCGTATTCCCGCTACCGGCACACGCTCAAACGGGTCCCATCGGCCGTGGGCCGCAGGGCCGGGCCGGCGGAGCCCCGGTGGCGCCCGACGGACAAGCGAGGTCGAGAGCCAGTGGACAGCGGAGCGCTCTTCCGTGACCGGCGTGATGCGGGGCGGCGACTGGCCGAGGCGGTGGCCTCCGCCCACCTGACGCGGCCGGTGGTCCTCGCGCTGCCGCGGGGGGGCGTCCCGGTGGGCCACGAGATCGCCCACCACCTCGGCGCGCCGCTCGACGTGCTGATCGTGCGCAAGCTCGGGGTGCCGTGGCAGCCCGAGCTCGGCATGGGGGCGATCGCCGAAGACGGCGTGCGGGTCCTGAACGACGACCTCATCGTCCGTCTCGGCATCGGCGCGGACGCCATCGAGGCGGAGACCGCGCGCGAAACGGCCGAGGCCGACCGGCGTGCGCGTCAGTACCGGCGCGGCCGCCCGCCCCTGCCGGTCGCCGACCGCGACGTGATCGTCGTCGACGACGGCATCGCCACCGGGTTCACCGTGCGGGCGGCCGTGGAGGTGCTGCGCAAGCGCGGCGCGCGCCGGGTGGTGGTGGCCGCGCCGGTCGCCCCCCCGGACG
>SKPY01000472.1 GCA_007119305.1 Nitriliruptorales bacterium | reverse complement strand
TCGTGATAGCGCAGGTTCAGGTTGCGATCGGCCGCGACCCGCGCCTTGATGAGCCCGAGCTTGCGCTCGATCTCGTGCGGCGGGTCCTGCGCGGCCCACTGGAACGGCGTGTGCGGCTTCGGGATGAAGCCCCCCACGCTGACGGTCACCTTGTTCTTCTTGCCGTACTGCCGGCCGATCCCAAGCACTTTGAGCCCGAGCTCGGCGATGCCGAGCACGTCCTCGTCGGTCTCGGTCGGCAGGCCGACCATGAAGTAGAGCTTGATATGCCGCCAACCGTTGGCGAATGCAGTCTCGGCGGTACGCAGCATGTCCGCCTCACTGACCATCTTGTTGATGACCCGCCGCATCCGCTCGGTTCCGGCCTCGGGGGCGAAGGTCAGCCCCGTGCGCCGGCCATCGCGGATGAGCTCGTCGGCGAGGGTCACGTTGAACGCGTCCACCCGGGTCGATGGCAGCGACAGGCTCGTCGCGGTGCCCTCGTACGCGTCGGCGAGCTCGCCGCACAGCCCGAGAATCTCTGAGTGGTCGGCGCTCGACAGGCTGAGCAGCCCGACCTCCTCGAAGCCCGTGTTGGCCAGCCCGGTGTCGACCATCTGCTTGACGGTCTCCTTCGAGCGCTCCCGCACCGGACGGGTGATCATCCCCGCCTGGCAGAAGCGGCACCCGCGCGTGCAGCCCCTGAAGATCTCGACCGAGTACCGCTCGTGGACCGTCTCCGTCAGCGGCACGATCTGCTTCTTCGGGTACGGCCAGGCGTCGAGATCGCTGACCGTGCGCTTCGGCACCCGATAGGGGGCGGGCTCCCTGCGGCGAAACGTCGCCCTGAGCCGGCCCATGGCCTCCCCCGGGCGCGGTGGCGTGTAGTCCGCCTCGTAGCACGAGGGCACGTAGGCGCCCTCGATGCGCGCGAGGCGCGCGAGGAGCTCCGCGCGCGGCCAGGCATGCCCGTCCGCGCGCCAGGCCTTGACCACCGCGTCCGCCTCGAGGACGAACTCCTCGCCGTCGCCGGCGCAGACCACGTCGACGAACGGGGCCAGCGGCTCAGGGTTGAACGCAGCGTGCCCGCCGACCATGACGAGCGGGTCGGCGGCGCTGCGGTCGGCGGCGGCGAGCGGGATGCCCCCGAGGTCGAGGCAGTTCAACAGGTTCGTGTAGCCGAGCTCGGTCGCGAGGCTGAACGCGACCACGTCGAAGGCGCGCGCGGGCAGGTGCTGCTCGAGCGAGAAGAACGGGATCTCCTCGCGGCGCATGATCGCCTCGAGGTCCGGCCAGGGCGCGTAGCCCCGTTCGGCGACCGTGGCCGGCCGCTCGTTCAGGACCTCGTAGAGGATCTGCACCCCCTGGTTCGGCTGTCCGACCTCGTAGGCGTCCGGGTACACGAGCAGCCAGGCGCTGTCCACCTCGCCGTGGTCCTTCACGGTGAGGTTGCCCTCCCCGCCCACGTAGCGCGCCGGCTTGCGCACGCTCGCGAGGTGCGGTTCGAGCCGCGGCCAGACGGACCGGGGGCCAGCCCCGGCGCCTTGCTCGTCGTGGTCCCTGCGCCTCTGCGGTGTTCGCCTCGTGCTGGACATCTGCGGTTGGATGACGGTACTCCTTGGCGTCGCAGCAGCCGTGCGAGAGGGCACCGTCGCGGCTGTCCCTCTGGCCCCTGCGCGACGCGGGCTGGACGCCCGGACGGACGATGGTCATCCGCCCGGCACGCTCAGTGTACCGGTTCACCTCCGCGCTGCGAGGAGGCGTCAGACGGGCACGCCCGGGGCCGGGAAGGCCTTGGTGAACTCGTGGACCTCGCCGCGGATACGCATGAGCGTACCCTCGTCATGCGACCAGGCTGCCTGTACGCCCTCATTGATCCACGTTGCGATCTGGCCCATCTCCTCGGGGCCCATGCCGCGGGACGTGACCGCGGGGGTGCCCAGGCGGATCCCTGAGGGGTCGAACGGCTTGCGGGGGTCGAACGGCACGGTGTTGTAGTTGCAGACGATCCCCGCGCGGTCGAGCGCCTGCGCCACCGGCTTGCCGGGGATGTCCTTGCCGGCCAGGTCGATGAGCAGCAGGTGGTTGTCGGTGCCGCCCGAGATGAGCTCGAAGCCGTGTTCGGCGAGCCCCTCCCCGAGCGCCTTGGCGTTGGCGACCACCTGCCGCGCGTAGTCGCGGAACTCGGGCTGGGCCGCCTCGTGCAGGGCGACGGCGATGGCGGCCGTGGTGTGGTTGTGCGGCCCGCCCTGCAGGCCCGGGAACACGGCCCGGTCGAGCGCCTTCGCGTGGCCCTGCGTCGACAGGAGCAGCGCCCCCCGGGGTCCGCGCAGCGTCTTGTGGGTCGTGGTCGTGATGATCTCGGCATGCCCGACCGGCGAGGGGTGGGCCCCGCCGGCGATGAGCCCGGCGATGTGCGCGATGTCGGCCACGAGCAGCGCGTCGATCTCCCGGGCGATCTCGGCGAAGGCGGCGAAGTCGATCGTGCGGGGGATCGCCGTCCCGCCGCAGAAGATGAGCCTCGGGCGCTCCGCACGGGCGAGGGCGCGGACCTCGTCGAGGTCGATGCGCCCCGTGTCCTTGCGCACTCCGTACTGCACGCTGCGGAACCACTTGCCGGTCGCCGACACCTTGTGGCCGTGCGTGAGGTGGCCCCCGGCGGGGAGCGCCATGCCCATGACCGTGTCGCCTGGCGCGCAGTACGCGAGGTAGACGGCGAGGTTGGCGGGTGAGCCGGAGTACGGCTGGACGTTGGCGTGCTCGACCCCGAACACCTGCTTGGCCCGAGCGATGGCGAGGTTCTCGACCGCGTCGATGTGCTCCTGGCCCTCGTAGTAGCGCCGTCCGGGGTAGCCCTCGGAGTACTTGTTCGTGAGCACCGTCCCCGTGGCCTCGAGGACGGCGGCCGAGGTGTAGTTCTCGCTGGGGATCAGACGGACGCTCTGCGCCTGCCTGAGCTCCTCGGCGGCGATGAGCTGGGCGATCTCGGGATCGACGGCGGCGAGGGACGCACTGGTCATGGTCATCAACCCTCGGACGGCTCGGATGCGAGCACCGATGCTACCCGTGCGCTCGCTGCAACCCCAGCCGGGCGTGTGCCGCTCGTGCGCGGAGCCCGGCGCCGCGAGCACGGCAGCCGCCGGCGCGGCGCGGGCAGGAGGCCTTGACCTGTGCGGTCGGCCATGTCACTGTTGTTGCTCCTGTGCCTAGTGTTGCTGCCGTTGCCGAGCGACGAGGGAGAACGAGCATGACGGAGTCCGGGCACGCGCACCGTCCACTGGGGTGCGCGCAGCGCCGCTGGCTGGTGGTCTGCGCGGCCGTGGCCGCGTTGCTGATGGGCGGCTCGGCGCACAAGGAGCACCGGGTCGAGGCGGGCGAGACCCTGAGTGGGATCGCCAAGCGGCACGGCACGAGCGTGTCGGTGCTCATGGGGGACAACGACCTCGCCGACCCGAACCGGATCACCGTCGGCAGCATCATCTCGATCCCCGACGAAGCCGGCACGACGCACCACGTGGTCCGACCCGGCGAGACCCTGTCGGGGATCGGACAGCGCTACGGGGTCTCGAGCGCGCAGCTCGCGGAGTGGAACGGGATCTCGGACGGGCGCACGGTGTGGGCGGGCAAGCGGATCAGCGTGGCCGGCCCCGCTGCGCAGAACGTCGCCGGCGACCGCGCGGGCGGGGGCACGCACCGCATCGCGGCGGGCGAGACCCTGTCCGGCATCGCGCGGCGGTTCGGCGTCGGGGTCGACACCCTCGCCGAGACCAACCGCATCGCCGACCCGAACCGGATCTTCGCCGGGGCCACGTTGACCGTCCCGGGCGGCTGGCGCTGTCCGGTGGACGGCCCGGTGTCCTTCGTCAACGACTTCGGGGTGACCAAGCCCGGCGGCCGCTTCCACAACGGGGTCGACGTGTACGCCCCGCGGGGAACGCCGGTGGTGGCTCCGGTCGCTGGCTACGTCGAGCAGTCCCGGGGTTCACGGGCGGGCCTGCAGGTGCGCCTGCGCGGCAATGACGGGCACGCCTACATCGGCACGCACCTCGACAGCTTCGGCGCCGCCGGGCAGGTCCAGGCGGGCACCGTGATCGGCACGGTCGGCAACACCGGCAACGCCGTCGGTACGCCTCCGCACCTGCACTTCGAGATCCACCTCGACGGCAAGCGGCTGACGAACCCGTACCCATCGCTGCGGAGCGCGTGCCGCTAGCGGCTTCCCGCCAGCGTGGACCGCCCCGTCGCCCGCACGGGTGCGCACCCACCTCCCGGTGCCGCGGGTCGCGAGGCCCGTCAGCGGTGGCGGCGCATGTGGACGTTCTGGAGCAGCCCGATCATGATCAGCGAGCCGATGAGGCTGGTGCCGCCGTACGACACGAAGGGCAGCGGCAGCCCGGTCACCGGCATGATCCCGACCGCCATGCCGACGTTGATGAACAGCTGGAAGCTGAACACCGCCACGACCCCACCCGCGATGAGCGTGCCGAGCGTGTCGCGGGCCATCGCCGCGACCCGCAGCGCGCGCCACAGCAGCAGGGCGTAGAGGCCGAGGAGCAACGCCGCGCCGAGAAAGCCGAGCTCCTCACCGACGACCGTGAAGATGAAGTCGGTGTGGTTCTCGGGGACGTAGCCGAGCGACGTCTGGGTGCCCTGCAGCAGACCCTGCCCGCTGAACTGCCCGCTGCCGACCGCGATGATCGCCTGGTTGACGTTGTAGCCGGCGCTCTGGGGGTCGGCGTCGGCCGCGTTGAAGAACGTGGTGAGGCGCTCGACCTGGTACTCCTGCAGGATGTTCAGCTGGTACGCCCCCAGCATCGACAGCACCCCGATGACCGCCAGCGCGATCATGTAGCGCACGTGGACCCGCGCGAGGAGCAGCACCCCGAAGGTGATCGCGACGAACACGATCGCCGTGCCGAGGTCGGGCTGGAGCAGGATCAGGCCGGTCGGGATCGCGGCCAGCACCACCGCGTCCACGAGGGCGCGCATCCCCAGGGCCCCCTCGCGGCGTTCGTGGAAGAGCGCCGCGAGCATGAGGATCAAGGCCGGCTTGGCGAGCTCGGCGGGCTGGAACTGGAACCCTCCGAAGACGATCCACGCCCGTGAGGCGTTCACGGTCGTGCCCGTGGCGGCGGTGATGATGAGCATGATGATCGCCACGGCGTAGATCACCGGCGCCCAGGCGCGGAACAGGCGGTAGTCGACCGCAGCGACGATGAGCAGCGCGACAAGCCCGATGCCCAGCGAGATGAGCTGACGGGTGACGAAGTGCATGGGGTCCGCGCCCCGCAGCTCGAGCTGGTGGTGGGTGGCGGAGAAGATCATCACCAGACCGAGGCCGACCAGCCCCGCCACGGCGACGAGCAGCAGCGGGTCGATGTTGCGGGCGGCGCCGTAAGGGCCTGCCCACTGCCGTTGCACGGTCTCGCGGACGAGTCGCGCCTCCCGGTCGTTGCCGTAGTCGAGCTGGGTCATTCGTTGGCCTCACCCGGGTCGATCGGGGTCTTGTCCACGTCCAGCAGGCCCTCGAAAATGCGCCGGACGATGGGCGCGGCGGACTGGCTGCCGCCGCCAGCCTCTTCGACCATCGCGACGACCACGTAGCGGGGGTCGTCGGCGGGCGCGTAGCCGGCGTACCAGGCGATCGGCTGCTTGGGCTTGTACTGGGCGGTGCCGGTCTTGCCGGCCGTGGGGATCTCGAAGTCGGCGAACACGCTCGCCGCGGTCCCGTTGTCCTGGGTGACGCCCACGAGCCCGCGGTGGATGTAGTCGAGGTACTCGCGGCGGACGGGGACCTCGCCGATGACGTCCGGCTCGAGCGCCTCGACCGTGCCGTCACGGTGCACGACCTCGCGGGCGACCCGCGGCTGGTAGAGGATGCCGCGGTTGGCCACGGCCGCGAAGGCGTTCGCGATCTGCAGCGGCGTGGTCTGCATCTCGCCCTGGCCGATCGACATGTTCACCGCGTCGCCGCCGCGCCAGCGCCAGCCGTCCTCGCAGATGTCGCTGAGCACGTCCCTGCGGTAGCTGCCCGGCTCGGCCTGACGGGACTGCGCGCACGCGATGTCCCTCGTGGCCTCCCAGTAGCTGCGTTTCCACTGGCGGCCCGGCACGACCCCACCGCGCTCGCTGGGCAGGTCGATCCCCGTGGCGGCGCCGAGCCCCCAGCCGCGCGAATGCTCGGCCAGACGCTCACGCACGGGCAGCTCTCCGTCGACCGCGGCCATGTCCTCCCCGCTGAGCTCGCGCTCCTCGTCGGTCCACATGCGGCGGGCGAGCTCGTAGAACACGGTGTCACAGGAGTGCACGAGGGCGCGCGTGAGGTCCATGTGCCCCGAATCGGAACGCTCCCAGTTGTGGAACACCTGGCCTGCCCACTCCCAGCTGCCCGGGCACGGCAGGAGCCCGTCCGGGGACTGGTAGCCCTCCTCGAGGGCCGCCCCGGCGGGCACGATCTTGTAGACCGAGCCGGGCGGGTAGCTCGACTGGATCGCCCGGTTGATGAGCGGGAAGTGGTTGTCGGGATCCTGAAGGGTGCTCCATGCGCTGTGGGAGATCCCACCCACGAACAGCGCCGGGTCGAAGCTCGGGTGGCTCGCCAGCGCCAGGACGTCACCGTTCGACGGGTCGAGGACCACCGCCGCGCCGGCGGGTGCCTTGAACGTACCACCGCGTCCCGGGCCCTCCCCCTCGTCGGGGATCGTGCGGGCCACCTCGATGCCCTCTGCGAGGGCGTCCTCGACGAGGCGCTGCGCATCGACGTCGAGCGTGAGGACGAGGTCGGAGCCCTGCACCGGCGGCGAGTCGCCGAGGTCGCGCAGGACCCGCCCGACGGGATCGACCTCGAGCTGGCGCCGGCCGTGGGTGCCGCGGAGCACCTCCTCGTACTGCCGCTCCACACCGGACCAGCCGATGACCTCCCCGGGGCGGTAGCCCGCGAAGCGCTCGCTGTCGAGCTCCTCCTGGCTGATCTCGCCGAGGTAGCCGACCACGTGGGCGGCGAGAGCGCCGAACGGGTAGTCGCGCAGCGGCAGCGTCTCGGCGTAGACGCCCGGGAACAGCGACGAGCCGTTCTCGTGGATGTAGGCGATGGCGTCCTCGGGCACGTCGATCGCGACCGGCCGCGGCCGGAACGGCCCCACCCGGGTGGAGTCGGCGCGCCGCATGAGGTCTTCGACCGGCTTGTCGAGCAGCGCCGACAGGCGCGCGTAGACCTCGTCGGCCTGCTCGCCCATCTCGTCGGGCTGGACGCTGACCACGGGCGCGTAGCGGTTGCGGACGATGGTCTCGCCCGCGCGGTCGACGATCTTGCCCCGCGGTGCCTCGAGCACGACCGTGCGCACCGCGTTGCCCTCGGCCCGCGCCGCGTACTGCTCACCGGCCATGACCTGCAGGAACCACAAGCGGGCGAAGAGCAAGACGAAGAGGCTGACCACGAGCAGCGCGAGGAAGGTCAGCCGCAGACGCGTACTCTCCACCTGCTCGGTGGAGGCAGGAGATGTCGTGCGCACAGATCCTGAGCGTAGCAGCGCAGCCCCGCGCCGCGGCACGAACGGGCGTGTCCGGAGGGCCGGGTCGGGCCCGTCCCCCGGCTACCCGCTCCGGGCTGGCGCCGAGCGGCCGTGCGCCCCCGCTACGAGCTGGAGCCGACCGTCTGCCCCTCGACGCTCCTGGCCAGCATGATCGTGGCCCGCACCGCGAACGGCGCCACGGCCGCGCTGTACAACCCGGTGATGGCGCTGCCCTGCCCGAGCGCCGACCAGGTGATCTCCGCGGGTTCGAGCAGGAACAGCAGCACCCCGTAGGCCAGGGTCGCGGACGCGGCCGCGAGCCCCCCGACCACGACGTGGATCCCCAGGGGTGGCCCGGTGAGGTAGGGCCGCGCGGCACCGACGGCGAATCCGGTGGTCAGCATGACGAGGGCGGACAGCCCCACGAGCCCGCCGCCGAGGAGGTCCATCAGCAAGCCGGCCACGAACCCGTAGATCCCCCCCGGTTCCGGGCCGTCGGCGAGGGCGACGCCAACCACGGTGAGCACGACGACCGCGGGGACGTAGCCTGCCACCGCGATCTCGGCGAACACGACGGTCTCGAGCAGCGCCGCGACGACGAGGAGCAGCCCGAGCGCGGCGGCCCGCGCGATCACGCAGGGATCCTCGCCGGCCTCGTGGCAGCGGCCTCCTCGTCCGCCTCGAGCGGCTCGCCGTCGTCGTCGGGGCTGGGCTCGTCCGGCTCGTCGTCGGGCTCGTCGGCTTCGAAGGCGTCCACGGGCACCTCCGGCGCGTCGAGGATCACCAGCACGATGTCGAGGCGCGTGTGGTCCGCGTAGGGCCTGACGCCGAGGAACTGCGCCCCGCCGATCTCGGCAGCGGGGGTCTCTTCGATCACCCCGACCGGGATGCCGTCGGGGATGCTCGTGCCCTCGAAGGCGCGGGTGACCACCTCAGCTCCGAGGGGGACCTCAGCTTCGGGGTCGTCGAGGATGTTCAGCTGCATGGGACGGGTGCCACGGCCCGACAGCAGGCCCTGCTGGCGCGTGTCCACGATGCGCACGGAGTACCCGGCGTTCGGGCTCACCGCAAGCTGCACCCGGGAATGTCCGGCGCTGACGTCGGTGATCTTGCCGACCAGCCCGTCGGCGTTGATCACCGCCATGTTCTCCCGCACGCCGTGCTCCTCGCCGATGTCGATGAGCAACGACCAGCGGAACAACCCGGGAGGCTGCGCGATCACCCGCCCCGCGGTCGTGGTGTGCTCGAGCCGCTGCTGCATGCCGAGCAGCTCCCGCAGCTCGTCGTTCTCGCGGGCGAGATCGGCCAGGGAGACCTGCCGCTCGCGCAGCTCGCGCAGCTCCTCCTCGAGCGCGACGTTCTCCTGGCGCAGGCGTCCGAGCTGCCCGATCGCGCCGAAGAAGCTCCCGATGGGCTGCACCACCGCCGCCACGCCGTTCTGCAGGGGGGCGAACGCGGAGCCGAGCGCGCGCTGGGCGCCGCTGATCGGCCCCTCGTCCCCCTGGCGGAAGTCCACCGTGAGCAGCACGAGCGCGACCAGGACGAGCAACGCGAGGATGCTGCGGCGGCGACGTCGTGCGGCAGGCATGTGCACCGATGGTCAACGTGGGAGCGCGGGCGCGGGGGCCGCCAGCACCGCGCTCAGTGGCGGGAGCTCGAGATCAGGACGCGCTTCAGCGCCTCGAACTCCTCGAGGCACTTGCCGGAGCCGATCGCCACCGAGTCCAGGGGCGCCTCGGCGACGTGGATCGGCATGCCGGTCTCGTGCTTCAGCCGCTCGTCGAGCCCCTGGAGCAGGGCCCCACCGCCGGTGATGACGATGCCCTTGTCCATGATGTCGGCAGCCAGCTCGGGGGGCGTGCGGTCGAGCGTGGTCTTGACTGCGTCCACGACCGAGTTGACCGGCTCCTCGATCGCGCGGCGCACCTCCTCGGCGCTGATGATGATCGTCTTGGGCAGCCCGCTCACGAGGTCCCGGCCCCGGATCTCGGCGTGGTTCTCCTCCGGCAGCGGGAACGCGCTCCCGATCGCCATCTTGATCTCCTCGGCGGTGCGCTCGCCGAGCATGAGCGAGTACTCCTTCTTCACGTAGTTGATGATCGAGTCGTCGAGCTCGTCGCCGCCGATGCGGATCGACGCGCTCGTGACGATCCCGCCGAGCGAGATGACCGCGACCTCGGTCGTGCCGCCGCCGATGTCCACGACCATGTTGCCGGCAGGCTCATGTACCGGCAGGCCTGCCCCGATGGCCGCGGCCATGGGCTCTTCGATGATGTAGGCGGCGCGCGCCCCGGCTTGGATCGACGCCTCCTCGACGGCACGCTGCTCCACGCCGGTGATGCCGCTCGGCACGCAGACGACCACGCGCGGCTTGTTCAGGAAGGTGAAGTAGCGGCGGCGGTGGACCTTCTGGATGAAGTAGCGCAGCATCTTCTCGGTCACGTCGAAGTCGGCGATGACCCCGTCCTTCAGGGGGCGGATCGCGACGATGTGCCCGGGGGTGCGCCCGATCATCCGCTTCGCTTCGCTCCCGACGGCGAGGATCGCCCCGTTCTTGGTGTTGATCGCCACCACGCTGGGCTCGTTGAGCACGATGCCGCGGCCGCGCACGTACACGAGGGTGTTGGCCGTGCCGAGATCGACCGCGATGTCACGGCCGAAGAACTGGAACTGGAGGCTTTGCTGGGCCACGCCGCACCTCGGGTGCTCGGGACGCCTGGGCATCGGAGACCTGACCAGACCATCATGCTAGCGGTTGTGGTCGCACGCCTGCACGGCCACCAGGACAGCCGGCTGCAGGCCCTGCGAGCCAGCGGGCTGCGGGCCGGTCCGCAGGTTCTGTCCCCTACAACACGCCGGCTCGCGCGAGGCTCGTCCAGCCGGGGTCGCCGACCACGAGGTGGTCGAGCAGATCCACGCCCAGCAGGCTGCCCGCCTGGGCGAGCCGGCGGGTCACCTGGCGGTCGTCGGCGCTCGGCGTCGCGTCACCGCTCGGATGGTTGTGCGCGAGGAAGACGGCGCTCGCGCCCGCGAGCAGCGCGTCGCGGAAGATCTCGCGCGGTCCCATGAAGGTGTGGTCGGCGGTGCCGACCGACACGGTGCTCACCCGGATCAGGCGATGCTTGGTGTCAAGCGCGACGAGCAGGCACAGCTCGCGGTCGCGCCCGGCAAGCAGCGGCCTGACGATGGCCGCGGCATCCTCGGGGGCGCTCACCTGCGGGCGGCTGGCGGGGTCGCCGGGCCGGAAGGACCAGCCCGGGGGCGGTGGGACGGCCTCGAGCGCGGGCTCCGCTGCGGGGCCGGCCGCGAGCGCGGGGTCCGCTGCGGGGCCAGGTTCCGGGGCGATCGTGCGCACGTGTCCTCCTCGTCCGTCGGCGTTTGCGACCAGCGTCGCCGATCGGCCGGCTGCGGGGGACGTCCGGGCGCGTGCGCCTGGGGATAACGCCGGCCGCCGTCTCAGGCCGGAGGGAAGAAGATCCCGATCTCGCGCTCACCGTTGTCGGGTGAGTCGGAGCCGTGCACGAGGTTCTCGCCGATCGCGGTCGCGAAGTCCCCGCGCAGCGAGCCCGGCGTCGCCTCGAGCGGGTTGGTCGCGCCCATGATCTGGCGGGTCGCCGCGACGGCGTCGTCACCCTCGACGATCAGCGCCACGAGCGGCCCGCTCGTGATGAAGTCGACGAGCCCGGCGAAGAACGGCTTGTCGACGTGCTCTGCGTAGTGGCGCTCCGCGGTCTCCCGGTCCAGCGTGCGCATCTGCATCCGCGTGATGTCGAGTCCCTTGGCTTCGATGCGGGCGATGACCTCGCCGATGAGCCGGCGGCGGACGCCGTCGGGCTTGACGAGGATGAGGGTGCGCTCGGCCATGGTCGCTCCTGGATCGGCGGGCGGGACAGCGGTGCGGGCGGCAGGGTAGCTCAGCGCGCCCACCGACCGCGAAGGTACGGGGGGTGCCCGGTCAGGCGGGTTCCAGGCCGAGCAGGCCGCGCGCCTCGCCGACGGTGTAGAGCGAGCCGGTCACCACGACCGCGTCCTCCGCGCCGGCCACGCCGCTGGCGAGACTGAGCGCGCCCGCGACGTCGGGAGCGGTCTCGACGGTGCCGCCGGCGCGGCGGACCGCCTTCGCAACGCGCTCGGACGGTGCCGCACGGCCGCTGGGGGGCTGCGTCGCCACGACGTGCTCGGCGACGGGCAGGAGCTCTGCGACGATGCCATCCACGTCCTTGTCGGCGAGGATGCCGAGGACGAAGACACGGTTGCGGTGCGCGAACTCCTCACGCAGGGCCGTGGCGAGGCAACGCGCCCCGCAGGGGTTGTGCGCGCCGTCGAGGACGACGGGAGCCGCGTCCTGACGGCGGACGACTTCGAGTCTGCCCGGCGACCGCACTGCGGCGAAGCCCTCGCGGATCACGTCCTCGTCGAGGCCGCCGGCGAAGCCCAGGAAGCCCTCGACCGCGGCGAGCGCAAGCGCCGCGTTGCCGGCCTGGTGGAGCCCGTGCAGCGGCAGGTAGACGTCGGTCACGGTCCCGGTCACGCCGCGCAGGCTGAGCCGCTGGCCCCCGACGGCCAGCTCGCGCTCCGCCACCCCGAAGTCGCGTCCTGCGACCACGAGCCGGCAGTCGTGCGCCTGCGCGGCCTCCTCCACCAGGGGGGACACCGCGGGATGCTGGGCCGCGGAGACCACCGTCGCGCGGTCCTTGATGATGCCGACCTTCTCCGCGGCGACGTGCTCCACCGCGGACCCGAGCTCGGGATGGTCGAGCGCGATCTCACCGAGCACCGCCACCTCGCCGCGCACGAGGTTCGTGGCGTCCCAGCGCCCGCCCATGCCCACCTCGAACACGCCCACGTCGACGGGAGCGTCGGCGAAGTGCGTGAACGCGAGCGCGGTGAGGACCTCGAAGAACGTGACGAGGTCAGGATGGCGGGCGTCCACCTCGGCGAGGAAGGGCTCCAGGTAGGCAAGGCCCTCCACGAGCGCCGCGCGGCTGATCGGCTCGACCCCGACACGCAGCCGCTCACGCACGTCCTGCAGGTGCGGCGAGGTGTAGGTGCCCGCCGTCACGCCGAGCGCGGCGAGCAGGCATCCGACCATGTGGCTCGTCGTGGTCTTGCCGTTCGTGCCGGTCAGGTGGATCGACGGATAGGCCTGATCGGGCCGGCCGAGCAGCTCGGCCAACGTGGTGATCCGCTCCAGGTCGGGGACCATGCGGTTGGGCTGGCGGGCGAACAGGCGCGCCACCGCGGCGTCGTAGGCGGTCTCGCTGGGCCGCTGATCACTGGACACGGCAGGCAGTGTAGGAGGCTTCAACCGCCGTTGCCGGAGATGACCAGCAGCCACACGAGCGCACCGAGGGTCACCCCGGCGAGGAACACCAGCGGGGCGAGCTTGCGGTCGCGCACCGCGCGGTACTCCACCTCCGCCTCGTCTGCTGGGCCGTAGGCCTCGTCCGCTGGGCCGTAGACCTCGTCATCGTCGGCAGCCACGTCCCCCGACCACGTCCACCCGGGCACGGGTCGGTCGCTCGCGCCAGGCCGCCGGCTGCCGGCCTCGGGCGCACGCTCGGACCCCGGCGCCTCGGGGATGACGTCGTCGGGTCCGTCGAGCTCAAGAGGCCCGGTGGCCTCCAGGTCACCTGCGTCATCGGCCGCCAGGGGGGTGTCCGGGCGAGCGGGCGGTTCAGACGCAGCAGGGCGGTCCGGGTCGGCGGGCGGCTCAGCCGGCGCAGAAGTCTCCGGCTCGACGAGCGGTTCAGCCCGCGGAGTCTCCGGCTCGGCGCGCGGCTCAGCCTGCGGAGTCTCCGGCTCGGCGAGCGGGCCGGGGGCCGGGGATGGCAGGGCGTCGACGCCGGCCTGCTCGCCCGTGTCGTGGTGCGCCTGGCCCGCCTGTTGCGGGTCGCGTCCCGGGTCGGCGGCCACAGCCTGCGGCAGGACCGTGGCGACCCGGGCGGCAAGCTGCTCGATGCGGACGGCGCTGTCCTCGAGCCGGCGGCGAGTGGCGACGATGATGCTGTCAGCGCGCGGCCGGTCGCGCTCGACCACCGGCTCGTGCAGCCGCCGAGCGGCGGTCTGCAGCTCCTTCCAGAAGCGGTCGACCGCGGTCTCCAGGGTGCGGCGGCGCAGCTCGAACGCGAGGTCGGCCCCGCTGGCAGGCGCGGCAGCCTGGGCCGCAGCGCCGGCGCCCACGGTGGCGAGCGCGTCGGCGACCCGGCGGGCATCGGTCTCCGCGCCGACGAGCACACGGCCGAGCGTCACCGCGGCATCGTCGTCCACGGGGAAGCCGACACCGAGCTCCTCCAACGCGGAGAAGCACAACCCGGGCAGCCAGGGCCAGCTGCGGCGCCCTTCTTCGTGCTTCCACGCCGCGAACGATCCGCAGACCGCAGAGGCGTCGTCAGCGACGAGCTCACGCGCTGCGCCGGCCAGTCCTGCGAGGCAGCGCGCGTCCAGCGCCGCCCTCAGCTCGTCGGCTGGCCTCAACCCCGGCTCCCCTCGTCGGTGGGCGGGCTCACTCGAGCGCCGCCAGCTGGGTCTCCAACGTCTCGGCGGTCGTGCGCCACTTGTCCGCCTTGGCGCGCTCGGCGTCCACGACGTCCGGGGGGGCCTTGGCGACGAACCCCTCGTTCGCGAGCTTGCGCTCGGCGCGCTCGAGCTCGACGCGGGCGTCGTGGAGCGCCTTCGTCAGCCGCGCGCGCTCCTCGTCGAGGTCGATCAGGCCCGCGAGCGGCACGAGCAGCTCGGCCAGGTCCAGTGGGATTTTTCCGAGCGGCCCGTCCACCTGCCCCGCAGCGTCCACGAACCGCCACTCCCCGACCCCGGCGAGGCGGCGGATCCCGTCGAGCCCGCCGGCGATGACCTCGCGGTGCCCGCCCTCGGCGACGACGCCCACGGTGATCCGTGCCGACGGGGCGAGCCCGTGGTCGGCGCGGAAGCGCCGCAACGCGGTCACCACCTCATGCAGGGCGCCGAACTCGGCCTCGGCACGGTGGTCGCGCCGCTCCGGCGCCGCCGCGACCCAGTCCGCGCGCATCAGCGACACGCCCGGTGCGGGCTCGTGCAGCGCCTGCCAGATCTCTTCGGTGACGAAGGGCATGATCGGGTGGAGCAGGCGCAAGGCGCTGTCGAGCACGTAGGTGAGCACCCGGCGGGCGCCCTCGTCGTCGCGGAGCTTGGCCAGCTCGAGGTACCAGTCGCAGTACTCGTCCCACACGAAGTGGTAGAGCGCACGCGACGCGCGGGCGAGGTCGTACTCGGCGTAGGCCTGGTCGGCGGTGGCGCGCGCGGCCTCGAGGCGGGAGAGGATCCAGCGGTCCTCGAGCGGGGCCGGCTCCGGCAGGTCGGCGGGGTCGCCGTGCGGCACCGGGCCGGTCTGCATGAGCACGAACCGAGCCGCGTTCCACAGCTTGTTCGCGAACCGGCGCGCGCCCTCGACCCACTCCTCGGCCATAGGCACGTCCTGGCCCGGCACGGCCGCCCGCAGCAGCGCGAAGCGCAGCGCGTCGGCCCCGTAGTGGTCGATGAGGTCCAGCGGATCGATCACGTTGCCGAACGACTTGGACATCTTCTTGCCGTGCTTGTCGCGCACGAGCCCGTGGTTCAGCACCGCATGGAAGGGCACGTCGTGCATGAACCGCAGGCCCATCATGAGCATGCGGCTCACCCAGAAGGTGTTGATGTCGTAGGCGGTGACCAGCACCTCTCCGGGGTACCAGGTCCGCAGCGCCGGGGTGTCGTCGGGCCAGCCCTGGGTGGAGAACGGCCACAGGGCGCTCGAGAACCAGGTGTCGAGCACGTCCGGGTCCTGGGTCAGCCCCTCGGCCTCCACCTCTGCGGGATCCGGGTCCTCACGGCGCGCGTGCTCGCTGCCGTCGCGGTCGTACCAGACGGGGATGCGGTGGCCCCACCACAGCTGCCGGGAGATGCACCAGTCGTGCAGGTTCTCGAGCCAGTCGAGGAAGCCCTTCGCGTTGCGTTCCGGCACGAAGCGCGTCCGCCCGTCGCGCACCGCTGCGATCGCGCGCTCGGCGAGCGGCCGCACGGCGACGAACCACTGCTCGGACAGGCGCGGCTCGACCACGGTCTCGCAGCGGGAGCAGAGCCCGAGGGCGTGGGTGTGCGGCTCGACCTTGACGAGCAGGCCCTGTGCGTCGAGGTCGGCCTTGACCCTGCGCCGCGCCTCGTAGCGGTCGAGGCCGGCGTAGGGCCCGCCCGCCTCGCTGATCGTAGCCGCGTCGGTCATCACGTCCACGGACTCGAGGTCGTGGCGCTGGCCGATCTCGTAGTCGTTGGGGTCGTGGGCGGGCGTGACCTTGACCGCCCCGGTGCCGAACGCCGGGTCGACCGCCTCGTCGACGATGACGGGCAGCTCCCGGTCGAGCAAGGGGAGGACGACCGTCGAGCCGACGAGGTCGACGAAGCGCTCGTCGTCGGGGTGCACCGCGACCGCCGTATCACCGAGCATCGTCTCCGCTCGGGTGGTGGCGACGACCACGCCCTCGCCCCCGCCGGCCGCCGGGTAGCGCAGGTAGGCGAGCTCCCCCTCGGTCTCCTCGTGGTCCACCTCGATGTCGGACAGCGCCGTCGCGCAGCGCGGGCACCAGTTGATGAGCCGGTGGCCGCGGTAGATGAGGCCGTCTTCGTAGAGCGACACGAACACCTCGCGCACCGCGCGGCTGCGCGCGTCGTCGAGCGTGAACGCCTCGCGCTCCCAGTCGCATGAGGTCCCGAGCCGGCGCATCTGGTTCGTGATCAGCCCGCCGGACTCCTCCTTCCACTGCCAGACGCGCTCCAGGAACCGCTCCCGGCCCAGGTCGTGGCGCGCCAGCCCCTCCCCGGCCAGCTGCTTCTCGACGACGTTCTGGGTCGCGATGCCGGCGTGGTCGGTGCCCGGCTGCCACAGCGCGTTGCGGCCGCGCATGCGGGCCCAGCGGATGAGCGCATCCTGGATCGAGTGGTTGAGCGCGTGGCCGAGGTGCAACGACCCGGTGACGTTCGGCAGTGGGATGCAGATGCAGAACGGCTCGCCCGGGTCGTCGGGCTCGGCGTGGAAGAAACCGCTCGACTCCCACCAGTCGTACAGGCGCGGCTCGACCTCCGCGGGTGCGTAGGCCTTGGGCAGGGGCGCGTCATCGCTCATAGCCCGCCAGTGTACGAGGCGTGCCCGAGCGCTCACCCGGGCGCCGCCGCACGCCTGCGAGCCCGAGGGGGCGCAGGCCGCACGCTATAGTCGCCGGATGCCGGCTGCCCCCCGCACGAGCGTGCTCACTTCTCGGGGGACGCCGCCGTGACCGCGCTCGAGACGTGGGGCTTCGTCGGGGTGTTCGTCGCCGCCGCCGTCCCGTGGCTCGAGATCCTCCTCGTCGTTCCCGCGGGGGTCGCCGCCGGGCTGCCACCCGCGCCCGTGGGAGCGGTCGCCTTCGTAGGCAACGCGCTGCCGGTGCTCGGCATCATCGTCGGCCACGACGCGCTGCGCCGCTGGGTGCAGCGTCGCCGGGGTGCCCGCGCCACGTCGGCTGAGTCCTCGGGGCGGGCGCGGCGGGCACGCACCCTGTTGCAGCGCTACGGGGTGCCCGTACTGGCCCTGGCGGCTCCGGCCGTCACGGGGGTGCACCTCGCCGCGTTCATCGCGCTCGTCGTGGGTGCGCAGCGGGCGACGGTCGCCGGGTGGATGCTCGGCAGCCTCGCCGCCTGGACCATCGTGGTCACGGGGCTCGCGGCGGCCGGCGTGGACCTGCTCGGCGGCTGACGCGGCACCCAGCCTCGCCCGCGGCAGGCGCCCACGGGCCGGCTCCACGCCTCGCGCGCGCCCGACGGGCGGCCGGCGCTACGCGGACCGCTTGCGCTTCTCGGCCTGCGAGCGCGGCACGAGGGTGGGGTTGGTGTGCTCGCGCACGACCGTCCCGTCGATGACGCACTCGGCGATGTCGTCCTTGGAGGGCAGCTCGTACATCGTGTTGAGCAGCACCTCCTCAAGGATCGCCCGCAAGCCCCGCGCGCCGGTCTCGCGCAGGATGGCGAGGTCGGCGATCGCCTCGAGCGCGTCGTCGGTGAACTCGAGCCCGACCCCGTCGATGTCGAAGATGCGCTGGTACTGCTTCACGAGTGCGTTCTTCGGCTCGGTGAGGATCTTGATGAGCGCCTCGTGGTCGAGCGGCGCGACGTTGCACACGATCGGCAGACGGCCCACGAACTCCGGGATCAGCCCGTACTTCAGCAGGTCCTCGGGCAGCACCTGCGAGTGCAGGAACGACAGGTCCTCGTCCCGACGGTTGCCGACGTCGGCGCCGAAGCCGACCCCCTTGCGCCCGATGCGCCGCTCGACGATCTGCTCGAGGCCCGAGAACGCGCCGCCGCAGATGAACAGCACGTTGGCGGTGTCGATCTGGATGAACTCCTGATGCGGGTGCTTGCGTCCGCCCTGGGGCGGCACGCTCGCCACCGTGCCCTCGAGGATCTTCAGCAGCGCCTGCTGCACGCCCTCACCGGAGACGTCGCGCGTGATGGAGGGGTTCTCGCTCTTGCGAGCGATCTTGTCCACCTCGTCGATGTAGATGATCCCGGTCTCGGCCTTCTTCACATCGAAGTCCGCCGCCTGGATGAGCTTCAGCAGGATGTTCTCGACGTCCTCGCCGACGTAGCCGGCCTCGGTGAGGGCGGTGGCGTCGGCGATCGCGAACGGCACGTTCAGCAGGCGGGCGAGCGTCTGCGCGAGCAGCGTCTTGCCGGAGCCGGTCGGGCCGAGCAGCAGGATGTTCGACTTGGCGAGCTCGACCTCGTCCTCACCGCGGCTGGGCCCGGCCTGGCCGCCGACCCGGACGCGCTTGTAGTGGTTGTAGACCGCCACCGCCAAAGTCTTCTTCGCCGCGTCCTGGCCGACCACGTAGTCGTTCAGGAAGTCGTAGATCTCGCGCGGCTTCGGCAGGTCACCCGGCGCGAGCTCGGGCGTCTCGGAGAACTCCTCCTCGATGATCTCGTTGCAGAGATCGATGCACTCGTCGCAGATGTACACGCCGGGACCGGCGATGAGCTTCTTGACCTGCTTCTGGGACTTCCCGCAGAACGAGCACTTCAGCAGGTCGCCGCTCTCCCCGAACTTCGCCATGGCCCGCGCTCCTCCTTACCGGCCGGTGGTCGCTCGGCCTGCGCTGCTCATCGTAGCGGCTCTGCGTGACACGCACGGGCGAAGTGCGGCCATGGCGGTGCGGCGCAGCCGTAGCACGTCCTCAGCTCGCCTTCAGCTGGGCCTCCTGGGCCCGCCGCGCCTTGATGACCTCGTCGACGATGCCGTAGGTGCGGGCGTCTTCGGCGGTCATGATGAAGTCGCGGTCGGTGTCCTTGGAGATCTTGGCGAGCTCCTGGCCGGTCTTCTCCGCGAGGATCTCGTCGAGCATCTGGCGGATCCGCATGATCTCCTTCGCGGCGATCTCGATGTCGGCCGACTGCCCCTCCGCACCACCGTGGGGCTGGTGCAGCAGGACGCGGCTGTGGGGCAGCGCGAACCGCTTGCCCTTCGTGCCTGCCGCCAGCAGCACGGCGGCGGCCGACGCGGCCTGGCCGATGCAGATCGTGGAGATGTCGGGCTTCACGAACTCCATCGTGTCGTAGATCGCGAGCAGGCTCGTCACGGACCCGCCCGGCGAGTTGATGTAGATGTTGATGTCCTTCTCGGGGTCCTCTCCCTCGAGGTGGAGCAGCTGGGCCATCACGACGTTGGCGATCTCGTCGTTCACGGGGGTGCCGAGGAAGACGATGCGGTCCTTGAGCAGCCGCGAGTAGATGTCAAACGACCGTTCGCCCCGGTTGGTCTGCTCGATCACCATCGGGACGAGGTAGCTCATCGGGGGCTCTTGGTGTGCCATCGGTTCTCTCCTGCCGGACGCCGAGCCACGCCCCCATCGGGACGTGTGTCAGAAGCCTAGCGTCCCACGCCGGTGCCCGCGGGGCACGCCGGCGGCCTCAAGGTCCGCCACCGGGCGCCGACACATGCACTGATGCAGCGCCACCCCGCACCGGCACAGCACCCGCGCGGGCGCCACCTCGCCGCCGTCGTCCTCGTCGTTGTGTGCGCCCTCGTCGCCCCCGCCCCGACGCCGTCGGCGGAGGCCACCGCCGCCACGGTGGACATCTTCTTCCCGGTGCAGGGGGGCGTCCACTACTGGGACACCTACGGAGCGCCACGCTCGGGCGGCCGCACGCACGAGGGCATCGACATCATGGCGCCGCAGATGCGTCCGGTGTACGCGGCCCAGTCGGGCCACATCATCGCCGCGCAGGGCGAGGGTTGCGCTGCCGGGGACGTGTGCACCTCGTACTACCTCGCGGTCGCTGGTGACGACGGCCTCGGCTACTTCTACGTGCACCTGAACTCCGACACCCCGGGGCGACCCGCCGGCTGCGACGACGCCGGCGGAGCCCCCGGAGCGTTCGCACCACGGCTGCTCGCAGCCCTCGAGGCCCACGGCACGTTGCGGGGGGTGCGGGTGACCCGAGGCGAGCACATCGGCTACGTCGGCTCGTCGGGCAACGCGAGCTGCGACGCGCCGCACCTGCACTTCGAGATCTGGAACGCACCCGACTGGGGCCGCTCCGGCAAGCTCAACCCCTACGCCAGCCTGCGGGCGGCCGAGGCTGCGGGCCGGATGTGGCACGGCGGTGACGACCCCGGCTGGCCCGTGGACAACCGCCGTGTGGCCGGCGCCACCCGCTGGCACACGGCGGTGGAGCTGTCACGGGAGGCCTTCGACCGGGCGGACACGGCCGTGCTCGCCTGGGCTCGCAGCCATGGCTCCGCGCTCGCGGCCGCTCCCCTGGCCGCCGCCGTGGACGGGCCGGTGCTGCTCATCTCCCCCGCCGCGGGCCGGCAGCTGCCGGAGGTCGTGCGCGCGGAGCTGGGCCGGCTGCGTGCCTGCGACGTCGTGGTGGTCGCGCCCGACGGCACCGTTGACGACGCCGCCCTCGGCGCCGAGCTGGCGGCCGCGAACGTGGCGCTCGCAGAGCGGATCGCCGGCCCCACCCGCTGGCACACGGCCGTGGAGCTGTCCCGCGAGACGTACGAGCGCGCAGACACCGTCGTGCTCGCCTGGGCGCGAACGCACGGCTCAGCGCTCGCCGCGGCCCCGCTCGCCGCGGCACTCGGCGGGCCCGTGCTGCTCATCTCCCCCGCCGACGGGCGCCAGCTGCCAGGCGTCGTGACCGACGAGCTGCG
>SKPY01000427.1 GCA_007119305.1 Nitriliruptorales bacterium | reverse complement strand
GCCTCGCGGCCGCACGCGGGACAGGCCAGCGCAGCCCCTCGGGGGGCCGGGGTCCGGCCGCCGCACAGGCACACCGCGGCCGTGGCTGCGAGGGGCGTGACCGTCAGGCGCACGCTCGGCAACGCCGCACCCTCGTCGATGCCCGCCTGGCTGAGCGCCGACCGGGCCCGCTCACGCAGCGTCTCGTCGAGCAGGGACGCGAGCCAGCGGCGGACCTCCCCCTCTTCGAGCCCGTGGGCGAGCGGCAGGTCGGCGGTTGCCGTGACCGTCACCGCGGACGCGGGCACCGGCTCCGCCGCGGCCACCGGCACGGTGGCCATCTGGCGGTGCCCGGGATGCAAGAGGGTGACCTGCCCGTCCTCGACCTTCGCCACGAGCCCGATGAGGTTGCCGGTGCGCGCCCAGGCCCCCAGACGCAGCTGCGTCTCGCCGTGCTCAGCCATCGTGTCCTCCTGCCGGGGTGCGGCCCACCGTGGCCCACCAGCGTAGAGGGGTGCGGGGTAGCCTGGCGGGCGCAGCGGCACCGCAGGCAGGCGGGCGCCGCGGGTCGGAGGCGCGCGATGGCCTGGACGAACGAGGACCTACGCGAGCAGTTCGCCGAGATCGCGACGCTGCTCAGGCTGAAGGGCGAGGATCAGTTCCGCGTCCGGGCCTACGAGCGCGCCGCCGACGCGATCGCCGCCGCCCGGGTCGACCTCGCCACGCTCGACCGCGACGAGCTCGCCGCGCTGCCCGGCATCGGCAAGTCGACAGCCGAGAAGATCCTCGAGCAGCGCGCGCACGGCACGATCAGGCTGCTCGCCGACCTGCGCGCGGAGATCCCCACGGGCCTCATCGAGCTCACGCGGGTGCCCGGCCTCGGGCCCAAGACGGCCGTGCAGCTGCACCGCGAGCTCGGGGTCGACTCGGTGGAGGCCCTGCAGGCGGCGCTCGAGGCGCAGCAGGTCCGCGAGCTGCCCGGTCTTGGCGCCAAGACCGAGGACAACCTGCGCGTGGCGATCAGCCGCATGGGCGCGAAGGACACCGCCCGCGTCCCCGTCGCCGACGCCCTGCCGGTCGCCGAGGCGCTGCGCGCCGAGCTCGCGGCGCTGCCGGAGGCCGTCGAGGTGGCCTACGCCGGTTCGCTGCGGCGCATGCGCGAGACCGTGGGCGACATCGACATCCTGGCCGCGAGCACCGAGCCCGGGCCGGTCATGCAGGCCTTTCATGCCGCGCCGGTCGTCCGGGAGATCCTCGCCGCAGGCGAGAAGAAGTCGTCGGTGCTCACCGTCCGGGGACTGCAGGCCGACCTGCGGGTCGTCGCGCCCGAGGCGTGGGGTGCGGCGCTCGTGTACTTCACGGGCTCGAAGGCGCACAACATCCGCATCCGCGAGCGGGCCGTCCGCCGGGGGCTGACGCTGAACGAGTACGGGCTGTTCCAGCGCGATGACGCGGCCGAGGACGGCATCGGCGAGCGGGTAGCGAGCCGCACGGAGGCCGACGTCTACGCCGCGCTCGACCTGGACTGGGTGCCCGCGCCCATGCGGGAGGACAGCGGCGAGGTCGAGGCCGCGGCCGAGGGGCGCCTGCCGCGCGTCGTGACGCTGGCAGACCTGCGCGGTGACCTGCACGGCCACAGCGACTGGTCCGGCGACGGGAAGGTGCCCCTCGAGGACATGGTCGCGGCCGCTGCGGCACGCGGCTGGGACTACTGGGCGGTCACCGACCACGCCGAGGACCTCGCGCTGAACGGGCTCAGCAAGGCGCAGATGCTCGCCCGGCGCGAGCGCATCAGCGCGCTGAACGAGGCGGTCGACATCACGGTCCTCGACGGCGCCGAGCTCAACATCGACGGCGAGGGCGGCCTCGACTACGACTGGGACTTCCTGCTCACGTTCGACTGGTGCGTCGCGAGCATCCACACGCTGTTCGCCCGCGGGGAGGCGGAGCAGACGCAGCGCATCCTCAGCGCGATGCAGCACCCGGCGGTGCACGCGATCGGTCATCCCACCGGTCGCAAGATCGGCAAGCGTCCCGGCTACGACATCGACCTCGACGCGGTGCTCGACGCCGCTGCGGAGACCGGCACGGCGCTCGAGATCAACGGCAGCCCGCACCGGCTGGACATCGCTGCCGACGTCGTGCGGCGCGCCGTCGAGCGCGGCGTCACCCTCACGATCGCGACCGATGCCCACAGCCTGGGCGACCTCGACAACGCGCGCTGGGGCGTCCTCACCGCACAGCGCGGCTGGGCCACTGCCGGCGACGTGCTCAACTGCCGCGCGCTGCAGGGGCTGCGGGCGTTCGTCGCCGCGAAGCGGGAGCGCGTCGGCTGATGACGCCCGCGACGGGACTGCCGGGCGCCGCTCCGCTCGAGCGGTCGTTCTTCGCCCGCGGCGCGCCCGCGGTGGCCCGCGACCTCGTCGGCATGCTGCTCGTGCACGCCCACGACGGCTTGGCGGCGCGCCTGGTGGAGACCGAGGCGTACACCGAGGACGACCCCGCCTGCCACGGTTACCGGGGCCGGACCGAGCGCAACGCCCCGCTGTTCGGCCCGCCCGGGCACGCCTACGTGTACTTCACCTACGGGATGCACTGGTGCCTGAACACCGCGACCGGGGCGGCAGGCCGGGCCGAGGGGGTGCTGCTGCGCGCCGCCGAGCCGATCGCCGGGCTCGACGTGATGCGGGCTCGCCGGGCCGGCGGGCGGCGCCTATCCGACCGCGATCTCCTGCGCGGTCCCGCGCGCCTCGCACAGGCCTACGGTCTCGACGGCACCTGGTCCGGCCACGACCTGTGCGACGGCGGGCCCCTCTACCTCGCCGACGACGGCGCGCGGATCGAGGTCGAGGCGGGCCCGCGGGTCGGCGTCGTCGCCGCCGCCGACCGGCCGTGGCGCTTCGCCGCCGCCGGTTCCCGCTGGGTCTCGGCGTACAAGCGCCATCCCCGCGCGGGCTGACCCGCCGGCCTCACCCCGGATAGGCGAGCAGACGGATGACGGCGGCGCGGGGCAGCTGGGCGTCGGCGTCGGGGAACTGCTCCCAGATGCGGCCGGGACGCTGGCGCGCGCCCGTGCAGTCCTCCGACCCGTCGGGGCAGACCTGGAGCACCTCGACGACGAACCCGGCGTCTTCGAGCAGCGCGCGGGCCTCCTCGACGTCGCTGTTGAGCACGTCGGGCACCGTCTCGGTGGCGCGGTGCTCGGCGATCGAGACCCACACGGTCACCTCGTAGCCCTCGGCGAGGAGCAGGTCCCGTCCCGCCTCGGGGGTCTGGCGGAGCACGTAGCCGGGCGGCACCTGGGCGCTGTACTCCTCACGCTCGGTGACGACGAACCCGGCCTGCTGCAACGCCTGGCGGGCCTGCTCGATCGGCTCGCCCACCATCTCGGGCACGTCGGCGACCGGGGGCTCGGTGGGCTCGGCGCAGACCTCCGTGGGCTCCGTGCCGGCGATGTACTCCCGCTCGGCGGCGGCCTCGGGCGGCGTGTAGGGGTTGGCCAGGCAGCCCTGGGTGATGTCGACCCGCACGACCGTGGCGAAGTCCTCGGGCACCGGGAAGTCGCGAGGGGGTACGGCGTCGAGCGCGGTGGCGGCGAACCCGGCGAAGACCGCGCTCGGCCAGGTGCCGCCCTCGATGCGCTCGCGCGTGCGGGGCGGCTGCAGCGGCACGCGCCCCTCGGGGAAGCCGACCCAGACGGCTGCGGCGAGGTCAGGCGTGTAGCCCGCGAACCACGCGTCGGCGTGGTCCTGGCTCGTGCCGGTCTTGCCCGCGAGGGGCCGCTCGAGGTTGGCACCGACGCCCGTGCCGTACACGACGACGTCGGACAGCGCCTCGGTGACGTGCCACGCGACCTCCTCGTCGAGCACCCGCTGGCCGTCGGCAGCGGCGCGCTCCCACACGACCTCGCCGTGCGCGTCGCTGATGCGCTCCACGGCGACCGGCGGGCGGTAGACGCCGCCGCTGGCCAGGGTCGCCTGGATCGTCGCGAGCTCGAGCGGGGTCACCTCGACGGCCCCGAGGGCGAGCGAGCGCACCGCGCGCAGCGGGCGGCGCACCCCCAGCCGCTCGCCCATCTCGGCCAGCGCGTGCGCGCCGACGCTGTCGGCGAGCTGGGCGAACACCACGTTGACGCTGTAGGCGGTCGCGCGGCGCAGCGAGACCTGTCCGAAGGCCGCGTCGTCGTAGTTGCTCACCGTCCACGGCTCGGGGTCCTCCGGCGGGCTGCCCGGCAGGGTCAGCTGCCCCGGCGCGTCGAACACGTCGCTCAGGCCGTGGCCGTGCTCGAGGGCGGCGGCCAGCGCCGGGACCTTGAACGTGGAGCCCGGCTGGCGCCTGCCCTGGGTGGCGAGGTTGAAGCGGGCCGCCGGGTCCTCGGGGTCGTAGTAGTCGCGGCCCCCCACCAGCGCCCGGATCGCGCCGGTGGCGGGCTCGATCGCCACGAGCGCGACGCGGGGATCGTCGGGCTCGCCGGCGACCGCCTCGGCGGCGGCCTCGGCGGCGGCCTGCCAGGCGGGGTCGAGCGTCGTCTCGATCCGCAGCCCGGCGCGGAAGATGCGGTCGGCGCGCGCCACGGGGTCCTCGCCGAGCACCGCGAACGCCGGCGCGTGCTGGAGCTGGTCGAGCATGTGCGCGACGAAGTAGGGCGCGTCGCGCCGGTCCGCCCGCGGCGGCGGGATCACGCCGAGGTCCGACGCCTGCGCCGCCTCGGCCTCCGCCGCGTCGACGAACCCGTGGCGGGCCATCAGCGCCAGGACGAGGTTGCGCCGTGTCGTGGCGCGCTCGGGGTCGGCGTGCGGGTCGTAGTGGCTGGGGGCACGGAGCAGCGCCGCGAGCAGGGCGGCCTGCTCGAGCGCGAGCTCGCTCGTGTCCGCGCCGAAGTAGCGCTGGGCTGCGGCCTGGACCCCGTAGGCGCCGTGCCCGTAGTAGACGGTGTTCAGGTACTGCTCGAGGATCTCGTCCTTCGTGAACTGGGCTTCGAGCTGGAGGGCGACGCTGGCCTCCTCGAGCTTGCGCTCGAGGGACAGCTCGTCGCCGGTCACGGCGTTCTTCGCGAGCTGCTGGGTGAGGGTCGAGCCGCCCTGCGTGATGCGGCCCTCCCGGGCGTTCTCCCGCACCGCGCGTGCGATCGCCCGCGCGTCGACCCCGCCGTGGTCGTAGAAGCGGTGATCCTCGACGGCGATGACCGCGTCGCGCATGTGCGCGGGCACCGCGTCGAGGCTCACGGGGTCGCGGTCCTGCTCCGCGTGCAGCTGCGCGAGCTCACGGCCATCGGCGGCGACGACCACGCTCGTCTCAGCGGCGGGCGGCAGCTCGATCCGGCCGACCGGGGTGATGTCCACGAAGCGGGCGCAGCCGGTGGCGAACAGCGCGACCAGGGCGAGCACGAGCAGGCGGCGCGCGGAACGCGCGGCCACCGGGGATGGCCCAGCCGAGTGGCGCATGTGCGCCAATGTTAACTCCTGTGGTGGGCGGGGTTGTGGGGGTGACAACGCCCACGAGTAGCCTTGTCGGACGATGGAGCCCGCTTCTGAACAGCTGCGTGTCCTGCTCGACGGCGTCGAGCAGGTCGCCCCGGCCGACGACTTCGAGCGCCGGGTCACCGCCGCCGCCCGCGGCGAGCGCCCGCCGCTGCGCGTCAAGCTCGGCGTCGATCCGACCACGCCCGACATCCACCTCGGCCACACGGTGGTGCTGCGCAAGCTGCGGGACTTCCAGCGGCTCGGCCACACCGCCGTGCTCATCATCGGCGGGTTCACCGCCCAGGTGGGGGACCCGTCGGGCCGCACCACGACCCGGCCGCGCCTGACGGCGCAGGAGGTGGAGGACAACGCGCGCACCTACCTCGCCCAGGTCCGCAAGGTCGTGCTCGACGAGCGCCTGGAGGTCACCAACAACGCCGACTGGCTCGCGCCCTTGACGATGGCGGACGTGCTGCGCCTGGCGAGCCGCATGACCGTCGCGCGCATGCTCGAACGCCAGGACTTCTCGGCCCGTTACGAGGCCGGCCGCCCGATCGCGATCAGCGAGTTCCTCTACCCGCTGCTGCAGGGGCAGGACTCGGTCGCGGTGCGCAGCGACGTCGAGCTCGGTGGCACCGACCAGACGTTCAACCTGCTCGTGGGCCGTGACCTGCAGGAGGCGGCCGGCCAGGCCGGCCAGTGCATCCTCACGCTGCCGCTCATCGAGGGGCTCGACGGCGCCGAGAAGATGTCGAAGACCGCTGGCAACACGATCGGGGTGGACGAGGAGCCCGCCGAGATGTTCGGCAAGGCCATGCGGGTGCGCGACGAGCTCATGGTGAAGTACTTCCGGCTCGTGACCGACGTGCACCCCGACGAGGTCGACCGCATCGCGGCGGGTCTGGCCGGCGGTGAGCTGCACCCCGGGGAGACCAAGCGCCGCCTCGCCCGGGAGATCGTCGCGCTGTACCACGACGCGGAGGCCGCGCGTGCCGCCGAGCACCGCTTCGACGTCGCCTTCCGCGAGCGCGGGGTCCCCGACGACGTGCCCGAGTTCCCCTTGGGGGAGCGCGCGGTCTGGTTCCTGCCGGCGCTGCTCACCGCGGCGGGTCTGTGCGCGAGCCGCTCGGAGGCCCGGCGCATGGTCGCGCAGGGCGCGGTGCGCCTCGACGGGCAGCCGCTGTCGGACCCGACCGCCGAGCTCGCGGCCGCGGACCTGGCAGGCAAGGTGGTCCAGGTGGGCAAGCGCCGCTTCGCGCGGCTCGTGTGAGAGCGCCCGCGCGGCGAGCGCGGGGCTCGCCGTCAGG
>SKPY01000066.1 GCA_007119305.1 Nitriliruptorales bacterium | reverse complement strand
CGTGCGCTGGGTGCAGCTGCCGTGGGCGGGAATCGAGACGTACGTCGAGGCAGGCGTGCTCGACCCCGCCTACACCTGGACGAGCGGCAAGGGGGTGTACGCGCAGCCCGTGGCCGAGCACGCGCTCGCGCTCGGGCTCGCCGGCCTGCGCGACCTCAAGCGCTTCGCGACGGCCCGCGGCTGGGGGGAGCAGTCGGGCATCAGCCTCGCAGGGGGCAAGGTCACGATCTTCGGCGGCGGGGGGATCACGCAGGAGCTGGTCAAGCTCCTCACGCCGTTTCGCTGCTCGATCACCGTCGTCCGGCGCAGCAGCGAACCGCTGGCCGGCACCGACCGCGTGCTGGGCTTCCAGGAGCGCTACGAGGCGCTCAAGGGGGCCGACCTCGTCGTGCTGGCGCTGGCCCTCACCCCGGAGACCCACAGCCTGATCGGGGAGATCGAGCTCGAGCTCATGGAACCCCACGCCTGGCTCGTCAACGTCGCGCGCGGCGAGCACGTCGTGACCGACGAGCTCGTCGCCGCGCTGCGCGAGGACATCATCGGCGGCGCGGCCCTCGACGTCACCGCGCCCGAGCCGCTGCCGGCCGGGCATCCCCTGTGGGACCTGCCCAACTGCCTCGTCACACCGCACACCGGGAACACCGAGGACATGGCGAAGCCGCTGCTGGCGGCTCGCATCACCGAGAACGTGCGGCGGTTCGCCGCGGGCGAGGAGCTCATCGGGCTCGTCGACGTCGAGCGCGGCTACTGATCGCCGCCGGTCAGCGGAGCCTTGGCGCGGGCACGCGGCCGGCGAGCAGCGCCGCTGCGACGAGCACGCACGCAGAGGCGACGAGCCCGCACAGCGCGATGCCGCCCAGCGCGTACAGGCGTGGAGCGGTGAGCGCCGCGAGCCCACCGGAGACCACCGCGATCGCCGCCATCAGCGACAGCATCCGGTCGCGGGCCTCGGCCGCCAGCTCGGTGAGCAGCGGGATCGTCGACACGATCGTGATCTCGAACAGCGCGAACCACCCGATGACCGCCAGGATCGCCCACAGGAGCGAGGAGCCCACGAGGCCGAGGCTGGCGTACACGACCCCCGTGCCGAGCAGCCCGACGAGGATGGAGCGCTTCAGCCCCACCCGGTCGGCGAACGCGGTGACCGAGCCTTCGCCGGCGAGCTCCGCGCCGACCACGATCAGGGTGAACACCCCGATGGCGGCCACCGACAGGCCGAAGTCGCTCTCCAGCCAGGTGCCGTAGACGATGAACAGCGACTCGGCGGCGAACCGGTAGAGCAGGATCACGACGAGGATGCTGACCAGCGGCGGCGTGAGACGCAGCGGCTGTCGGACCCGGTGCGCCGGGCGGTCGTTGCCCATGAGCAGCGCCACCGCGACCACGCCCAGCAGGGCCAGGCCGGCGACCAGCAAGAACGGCGACCACCAGCCCGCCGCCACGATGAGGAAGCCCGAGGGCAGCGCGAGCGCCAGCGAGGCGGCCCAGGTGAGCTCGGTGGTGCCGAGGATCCGCCCGCGCCGGGCGTACGGCACCCGGGCGCCGAACCAGCCCTGCATCGGGATGTCGAACAGCGGCTTGGCGATGCCGGTGATCGCGAACCCGAGCCCGGCGACGACGATGCCCGGGGCGCCGGCGATCAGCAGGCAGCCGACGATGGTCACCGCCAGGCCGGCGAGCATCGTCGCCCGACGCCCGACCGCCTCCGCGAGCAGCGGGATGGCTGGCGCGGTGATGCCGAGCGCCGCGCGCAGCGCGAGCAGGACCCCCACGGTGGCGAGCGTGGTGTCCAGTCCGCGCGCGATCTCGGGCAGGAACGGGTAGACGATCCGGTAGCCACCGTTCACGGCGGTACGCGCGATCAGCACCGCGGTGAGGGCGGCGGCGACTTCGGTCGGAAAGCGACGGCGGGGCACCGCGGCAGGCTAACCGCGGTCGGGCAGACGGCACCACGCCGACCCCCGGCCGCGGTGCTCCGTGCATCGGGCTGCCCGTATGCTGTGGCGTCGTAGCAGGCGCCCCGCGTTGGAAGGACGCCGATGAGCGACAGCGCGCCGGCGGTTGGGTCCGGGCCCGTCACCGGCAAGATGCTCCCGCCGCCGACCCCCGAGAGGTGGGTGTCCCGGGACCGCCTGGACCGCCAGCTCGACGAGGCCACCCGGCGTCGTCTCACCCTGGTGCTCGGCAGCGCCGGGTCTGGCAAGACCGCCACCCTCGCCAGCTGGGCGCAGGCACGGCGAACCGCCTGGTACACGCTCGACCCGAGCGATCGCGCCCTTGCGTTCCTGGCCCGAGGCCTCATGGACGCGCTGCGCCTGCGCGTCCCGGGGCTGTCCGGCGATCTTCTCGCTGCGATGGTCGGAGCGCTCGGACCGGACGCGACGCTTGACGAGGAGGAACGCGCGCGCGCCGGGGCCGGCACGCTCGCGGCGGCGCTGCGCGAGACCCTCGTCCACGACCTCGTGCTCGTGCTCGACGACGTCGACGAGCTCGGGGACGGGGGCCCGGCGACGGCGTTCGTCGAGGCGCTGTGCCGCCAGAGCCCGCCCGCCCTCCGTCTGGTCCTCGCGAGCCGCGAGAGCCCGTCGTTCCCGGTGGAGCGCTTGCGCGGCAGGGGCGAGGTCGCCGAGATCGTGGCGGCGGACCTGGCCTTCTCCGTCGCGGAGGTCGAGGCGCTGCTCGCAGGCGCGCTCGACGCCGAGGCCGTCGCGCTCGGTCCCGAGCTGCACGCGCTGACCGGCGGGTGGCCGGCGGCGGTCCGCCTCGCCGCCGATGCGATCGGCGAGCTCGCGCCCCCCGATCGACCCGCCGCGCTGCAGCGGCTGCGCGGGCGGGCCGGCCCCCTGCACCGCTACCTCGTCACGGAGGTGCTCGAACGCGCGACGCCGCAGGTGCGCACCCTGCTCCATGCGGTCGCTCCCCTGCCTGCGTTCGACGCTGGTCTGTGCGCGGCCATCGGCCATGGCGACGCCGACCTCGTGCTGCCCGAGCTCGTTCGCCGCGCCACGGTCATCGAGCCGACGGGCCAGCCCGGCTGGTTCCGTCTGACCGCGCTCGCGCGCGAGGCCGTCGGCGCCGCCCTCGCCGGCGCCGAGCGCGACGAGCAGATGCGTCGTGCGCTCGCGGTGCTCGAGGAGCGCGGTGACGCCCAGCCCGCGCTCATGCTGTGCGCTGAGATGGGCGAGCAGGCCGTGGCGGCGCGGCTGCTCGAGCGCCACGGTGTGGCGTTGACCGCAGGCGGGCACGCGCAGCTGGTGGCGCGCGCGTGTGCCAGCCTGCCCGCTGAGCACCGCACCGCGGCGATCGAGCAGGTGCACGGTGAGGCGCTGCAGGTCGCGGGGGCCTGGGACGCGGCGCTGGAGTGCTTCCAGCGCGTTGCCGCGGAGCGTGACGACCTGCCGGCAGGCCTGGCCTGGCGTCTCGGGCTGATCCACTACTTCCGCGGTGACCTCGACGCCGCGCTGGCCGGCTTCACCCGTGGGCTGCTCGACGGCGAGGACGCCGTCGACGAGGCCATCCTGCTTGGCTGGTGGGCTGCCGCCCTGTGGCGCAAGGGCGACGCGCAGGGGAGCCGGGCCAAGGCGGAGGCAGCCTATGCCGCAGCCGAACGCGGGCGCGACGACCGGGCGCTCGCCGCGGCTCACACCGCGCTCGCGATGGTCGCCGCGCTCGAGGGGGACCGGCGCGCGAACGACGCGCACTACCTGCAGGCGCTCGATGCCGCGCAGCGGGCGGGTGACGTCCTGCAGGTCATCCGGATCCGCACGAACCGGGCGTCGCACTACCTCGACGAGGGCTTCTACGCGGAGGCGCTGGCGGAAGCCGAGATCGCCGTGGGTCTCGCCGGGCCGGCAGGCTTCGCGACGTTCCACTCCCTCGCCCTGAACAACCGGGGCGAGGCTGCGCTGCACCTCGGACGTCTCGAGGAGGCGATCGCGGACTTCCGGGCCGCCCAGGCCATCGAGCAGCGCATCGGCGCGCGGACGGTCGGCTACGCCCTCCTCGGCCTCGGTGACGTGTCGCGCCTGCGCGGTGACCTCACCCAGGCACGGGCGGCGTACCGCGAGGCCGTCACGCTGTCCGAGGAGGTCGATGACGTCCAGCTGGTCGTGCCCGCCCTCGCCGGGCTCGCGCTCAGCCTCGTCGACGACGACCCCGTGCGTGCGCGCGCGGCCGCGCAGCGCGCGGTGGACTACGGACAGGGGATGGGCTACGCGCAGGCGCTGCTCGCGCGCGGGCAGGTCGCGCTCGCGGAAGGGGACCTCGAACAGGCCGAGGCGGCGCTGCGCGCGGTCGAGGCCGTTGCCGCCGACCGCCGCGACCGGCCTGCCATGGCAGGTGCGCTCGAGCTGCGGGCTGCGCTCGACCCGGACGCAGCCGTGTCGGCGCTGGAGGAGGCCATCGGGTTGTGGCAGGACATCGGCAACCCGGTCCGCCGGGCGCAAGCGGAACGGCGGCTCGCGCTCGCCCGCGGCGGCGTCGAAGGCCGGACCCGTATGCGCGAGGCCCAGGCGCTCCTGCGCCAGCTCGGCGTGCGCGCGCACCTCGACGGCGCGGCCGGCGTCGATGTCGAGGTCCGCTGCCTCGGCGGCTTCCGCGTGGCCGTCGACGGCAGCATACTGGGGACCACGGCGTGGCAGTCCCGCAAGGCCCGTGACCTGCTCAAGATCCTCGTGGCCCGCCGGGGCCGACCCGTCACGCGCGAGGCGCTCATCGACCTGCTGTGGCCGGGGGAGGACCCCGACCGCCTCGGCAACCGGCTGTCGGTCGCGCTGTCGACCGTGCGCGGCATCCTTGACCCGCACAAGCGCCGCTCGGCCGAGTGGTTCGTGCGGGCCGACAAGGCCAGCGTCGCCCTCGACCTCGAGCATCTGTGGATCGACCTCGAGCACTTCCTCGACGGCGCAGACCGGGGTCTCCGCCTGCGCGCCGAAGGCCGTCCTGCGGAGGGTGCCGCCCTGCTCGAGACCGTCGAGCCGCTCTACGGCGGGGACTTCCTCGAAGAGGACGCCTACGAGGACTGGACGGTCGCTCCCCGCGAGGAGGCGCGGGCCGCCTACGTCGCGGTTGCGCGCGTGCTCGCGGATGACGCCGACGCGGTCGGGGACCACGACCGTGCGGTGCGTCTGTGCCTGCGCGTCCTCGAACGCGACCCCTACGACGAGCCCGCCTACCTGCGCCTCGTGGCGACCCTGACCGCCGCCGGCCGGCACGGTGAGGCCCGCCGTCACTATCGCGCCTACGAGGCCCGCATGGCCGAGCTGAGCGTGGAATCCTCACCCTTTCCGGCCTGACGGCCGCAGCCCCGCGGCACGCGCCGCCGATCCGCAGCAAGGTTTCAGCGTGCTTTCAGGCTGCCGAAAGGTGCGTGTGCAGCATGGAGCCCATGGAGGTGTTCGTCGTGCGAGTGTGGCCCGATCGCTCCGTGTTCCACGGTCGTGTGGAGCACGTGCAGACCGGGGCGGCCGTTGCGTTTGCCGGCGGGGACGCGCTGCTCGCATTCCTCGGCGACCACCTCCCCAACACCAAGTCCGGGGAGGAGCAGGACTCCCCGGCACCCGCACCGTCCGGCGGTCGAAGCGGGCCCCCGGCGTCTCGCCCGTAGGGGGCGGGGGCGCGGCGTGGCGGTGGGCAAGGCGGGGCCCACCGCCACGGTGCATCGTCGCTGGGGTCGCTACCGTCTGGGGGAGAGCCCGCCGCAGACGGTGCAAAGGAGACCAGGCCGTGCGACCCGCCACGAACACCCACCTCGACCTCGTGGAGCGCTACAGCGCCCACAACTACGCGCCGCTGCCGGTCGTCGTCGCCGAGGGGGAGGGAGCGTGGGTCCGCGACGTCGAGGGTACGCGCTACCTCGATCTCCTCGCCGCCTACTCGGCCCTGAACTTCGGCCACCGCCATCCGGCGCTGGTGGCCGCCCTGGAACGCCAGCTCGGGCGGCTCACCCTCACGAGCCGAGCGTTCCACAACGACCAGCTCGGCCCCTTCTGCGCCGAGCTGGCCGAGCTCGCCGGCATGGACGTCGTGCTGCCGATGAACACCGGCGCCGAAGCGGTCGAGACCGCGCTCAAGGCGGCGCGCAAGTGGGCGTACCTGCACAAGGGCGTGCCCGACGACGAGGCCGAGATCATCGTCTGCGAGGGCAACTTCCACGGCCGCACCACGACGATCGTGAGCTTCTCGACCGACCCGGTGGCCCGCGCCGGCTACGGGCCGTTCACCCCGGGCTTCGTCACCGTGCCCTACGCCGACGCGGCGGCGGTGGGGGAGGCGATCACGGACCGGACCGCCGCGGTCCTCGTGGAGCCCATCCAGGGCGAGCGCGGCGTCGTCGTGCCGCCCGACGGCTACCTGCGCGAGCTGCGCGCGCTCTGCGATGCGCACGGGGTGCTGCTCATCGCCGATGAGATCCAGACGGGCCTCGGGCGCACGGGGCACACCCTCGCGTGCGACCACGAGGACGTCCGCCCCGACCTGCTGACGCTCGGCAAGGCGCTCGGCGGCGGCCTGCTGGCGGTCTCTGCGCTGCTCGGGCGCCGGGACGTCATGGACGTCTTCACCCCGGGCAGCCACGGCAGCACGTTCGGGGGCAACCCGCTGGCCTGCGCGGTCGGCCGGGCGGTCATCGACCTGCTCGCAGCCGGCGACCTCCAGCGGCGCTCGGCCGACCTCGGCGAGCGCCTCCTGGCGACGTTGCGCAAGGCCGACCTGCCCGCGGTCACGGCCGTGCGCGGGCGGGGCCTGTGGGCCGG
>SKPY01000287.1 GCA_007119305.1 Nitriliruptorales bacterium | reverse complement strand
TCAGCAGCTCCACGGGGCGCTCCCGCAGCGGCTGCTCGGCCACCAGCGCGTCGAGCTCCCCCACGACCGCTGCGGCCTGCCCGAGCCCGAGCCTGGCCTCGGCGCGCAGCTCGAGGGCGACGAGCCGCTGCTCGGCCAGCCGCAGCGCCTCCGCCCGGGCGATCCCGTCATCGAACTCCGCATACGCCGGTCCCCGCCACAGTCCCAGGGCCTCATCCAGCAGCCGGCGGACGGCGGCGGGCTCCTCAGCCCGGCGTTGGGCCTCGGCCAGCAGCTGCTCGAAGCGCAGCGCGTCCACCTGCTCCGGCTCGACGTCCAGGGCGTAGCCCGGGCTGCGCGTGACGAGCGGGGCGCCGTCACCGAGCACGCCGCGCAAGCGGGCCACGTACGTCTGGACGGCGTTGCGGGGCTCAGCCGGCGGCGATCGCCCCCACAGCGCGTCGGTGAGCGCGTCGACGGAGACCACCTTGCCGGCATGCACGAGCAGCGCCGCCAGCAGGGTGCGCTGGCGGCGGCTGCCGATACCCACCGGCACGCCTGCGCGCCGGACCTCCAGCGAGCCCAGGACCCGGAACTGCACGACCACAGCCTCCTCGACGCGCGGTCGCCAGTCCCGATGCGCGCCACCGCCCCTTACGCGTTCCATCGCCCGAGCGTACGTCCCCGAGGCCGTGGCGTACGCCAGCCGTAACCGGGCTGCAAGCGGCGTCCGGCACGCTCACCGCGACGTTCCGCACACGACGAAAGGGCCCGCGATGACCACTCCATCCAGCACCGCGACCGACGCCCGCGCCCAGGCTGCCCGCGTGACCGTCCAGCCGACCGTCGACGACCAGCGCATCGCCGCCTTCGAGGAGCGCATGGTCGACATCCTCAACCACGGCGCGCTGTGCCTCATGATCTCGCTCGGGCACCGCACCAGGCTGTTCGACACCATGGCGGCGCTCGGCCCGGCCCGCGTGGAGACCCTCGCGCACGAGGCCGGCCTCGACCAGCGCTACGTCACCGAGTGGCTCGGAGCACTGACCGTGGGGCGCATCATCGAGCACGACCCCGACGCCGGCACCTACCGGCTGCCGGTCGAGCACGCGCGGCTGCTGACACGTGCCGCGGCGGACAACTTCGCGGCCTTCGCCCAGTACATCCCGCTGCTCGGCGCCGTCGAGGACGAGATCGTCGACTGCTTCCACCACGGCGGCGGCGTGGACTACGCCGCGTTCCCGCGCTTCCACGAGGTCATGGAGGAGGACAGCGCCCAGACCGTGCTCTCGGCCCTGCGCAAGCACATCCTGCCGCTCGTGCCCGGGCTGACCGAGCGGCTCGAGCGGGGCATCCGCGTGCTCGACATCGGCTGTGGCCGGGGGCGGGCGCTGAACGAGCTCGCCGGCTGGTTCCCCAACAGCACCTTCGTCGGCTATGACCGCTCTGAAGAGGCCATCGCCTACGCGCGCGACACGGCTGCCCGGCGCGGGCTCGACAACGTCACGTTCCACGTCCTCGACGCGGCCCGGCTGGCCGAGGTGGAGCCGGAGGGCGGGGCGGATCTCGTCACCACCTTCGACGCGGTCCACGACCAGGCCGAGCCCGAGGCGGTGGTGCGGGCGATCCGCCGCGCGCTCGCCGACGACGGGGTCTACCTGGCCCAGGACATCGACGCGTCCAGCACGCACCACGGCGACGTCGACCACCCCATCGGCCCGCTGCTGTACACCATCTCGTGCCTGCACTGCATGACCGTGTCGCTCGCCCAGGGTGGCGCGGGTCTCGGCGCGATGTGGGGCCGCGACCGAGCCCAGCGGCTGTTCCGAGGCGCGGGCTTCTCCGACGTCGAGATCCACATCCTCGACCACGACGTCCAGAACGCCTACTACGTCTGCTGGCCGTAGCAGGCCGGCGGCGCCGTCCCCGACCACCCACCGGAGACCCCGATGACCACCACCGAGACACCCGCCGCCCCACCCGCGACCGAGACGGCGCCAACAACCGCCTCGGGCGACCCCGATGACCTCACCACCGGGTGGGAGCCTGACCTCGACCTCGACGACACGCTCGTGCGCCACTACGTCTTCGCGCTCGCCGCGAGCAACCTCGCGCCTGCCCGCGCGTTGGACGGGCGCGTCCTCGAGCGTGCCGACGTGATCGCAGCCGACCTCGGCGTCCCCAACGCGATCTTCAACGCCGCCGTGCTCACCCGACCGCCCGCGCCAGGCGGCTGGGACGCGACCCTCGCAACCGTCGAGAGCTTCTACCGCGAGGGTGCCGGGCGCGTGTACCTGTGGAGCCCGTGGCCCACCCCCGACCTGCGTGACCGCGGGTGGGAGCTCGAGGGCCACCCGCCGCTGCTCATCCGCCCCGCGGGGCTGCCGCTCCCACCGGCACCGCAGCAGCTGGAGATCCGCCCGGTGGTCGGCCGCACGACCCTGGACGCGTTCAAGCACGTGCTCGTCGACGGCTTTCCCCTCGACGAGCACCAGCCCTTCGACCCGGACGCGTGGCTCGACGAGCGCATCCTCGACGTGCCCGGCCACGAGCTGTACGTCGGCTACCTCGACGGGCGGGCCGTGGCCAGCGGCTGGCTGTACCTGCACGCAGGCCTGGGCGTGCTCGTGCTGGGCGCGACGCTCCCCGACGCGCGCATGCGTGGCTGCTGGCGGGGGCTGCTGCGCCGGCGCCTGGAGCGTGCCGAGGGCTGCGTCGTCGCCTCCGTGTTCGGCGACATGAGCCGACCAGGCGCCGAGCGCCACGGCTTCCTGCCGGTCAGCAGGTTCACGGTCTGGCACCGCGAGCGCGCGGCATGACGCCACGGTCATTGGTCCGCTGTGCACGGACCGGGCGCGGAGCGTCCGCCCCGGCCCCGTTCGCAGGTCAGGTTCGGCGCGTCCGCCGTGGCCGCACCGCTCGAGGCTCAGGCCCCGCGCTCGAACACGAGGAAGCTCTGGCGCGGCAGGAACTCGTGCTCGGCGACCAGGGCGTACCCCGCGCCGATGAGCAGCGAGCGGATGCGCTCGGGTTCGGTGGCGTGCCCGAAGAGGAACCACGCGGGCAGCGCCTCGATCACCGCCACCTGCCCGCCGGGACGGACGTACTCGGTGAGCCGCGCGAGGTAGTCGTCCGGCTCGGGCAGGTGGTGGAGGGCGTTGACGAGCAGCGCCAGGTCGACGGGCTCAGGCAGCCCGGGGTCGTGCGGCAGGGCTTCGACCACGGCGACGTTGCGCAGGCCCGCGCCCTCGGCTCTCCGGGTGATCGCCGCCGTCATGTCGGGATCGGTGTCCACCGCGTACACGCGCCCCTCCGGGCCCACGCGGCGCGCGAGGCGGACGGTGAAGTACCCGGCGCCCGCCCCGAGGTCGGCGACCCGGGCGCCCGACGCCGGGGCGAGCGCCTCCAGCACCCGCTCGGGGTGTTGCCAGCGCTGGCGCGCCAGCCCGGAGTACGCGCAGCCCTTCACCGCGATCCGCACCCGGTGCAGGACGGCCCCGAGCGGTCGTGTCAGCACGCGCATCTGCGCGATTCTAGCCACCTCGGCAACCGCGACCTCGGCCTCGGCGGCTGGCGCGGCCGCCTCAGCACAGGCTCACGGGCGGGGCTGCTGCGTGAGACGGTCGAGCAGCAGGGCGTGGACCCGAGGCGCGTCCACGTCCAGCGCGACGTCGGTGGTCGGCGTGTCGTCGCCGGGCCAGCCCGGGAACCGCGCCCGCAGGTCGACCACGCTCATGCCCCGGGTGAGCCCGCCGTGCGTCTCGATCTGCGTGGGCAGCCGCTCGGTGGTGAGCACCTGCGGGTCGACGACCGCGGCCACCGCCAGCGGGTCGTGCATGGCGCAGCGGCGCTGCCCGAGCCAGCGGGCGTAGGCGTCGAGGTAGAAGGGCAGCAGCTCCGCAGCGAACTCGCCGGCGGGGTCGCCCGAGGTGGCCAGCCGCTCGCGGTCGGCATCGTCGAGCATGAGCTGCATCGTGACGTCGAGGCCGACCATCGTGCGGGTGAGATCGCTCGTGAACACGACCCTGGCCGCCTCCGGATCGCTCGTGAGGTTGGCTTCGCCCCACGCCGAGCGGTTGCCGCCGCTGCGCACCGACCCGCCCATGACGACCACGCGGCCCAGTCGCCCCGCCAGCCCAGGGTCGGTGCGCAGGGCCAGGGCGAGGTTGGTCAACGGGCCCACGGCGACGACGACGAGGTCTCCGCGGTGCTCCAGCGACAGCCGCAGCAGCTGGTCGACGGCGTGCTCGTCGCTGGGCGTCCCGTCGGGCTGGGGCTGAGCGGTCTCGCCCAGCCCGTCGGCGCCGTGCACCCAGTAGGCGTCGTGGGACGGCTCCACGATTGCGCTCCCGGCCCCCACGGCTACCGGCACGGCACCCGCTCCCGCGACCTCGAGGACCCGCAGCGTGTTGCGGGCTGCGAGCACGGCGTTGACGTTGCCGGCCACCGACCCCACCCCGACGACGTCGACCTCCGGTGAGCGCACGGCGAGCAGCAGCGCGAAGGCGTCGTCGATGCCGGTGTCGACGTCCATGAGCGTGGGCACAGGCATGCAGCTCTCCTTATCGGTACAACGGGCGGGCGTTCATGTGCGGCTGGGTGTGCGGCGCTGCCCGAGCGGGACCGAGCCGAGCGTCTCGCCCCGGTCGAAGCGCACCACCCGCCGGTCGGTGACCACGGCGGTGACGAGCTCCGCAGGCGTGACGTCGAAGGCCGGGTTGACCGCCGGGGTGCCGGGGGGAGCCACCGCCACCCCGCGCACGCCGACCACCTCCCCCGGACCGCGATCCTCGATCGTGATGTCGTCGGCGCTGGCCGTCGCCGGGTCCACCGTCGACTCCGGCGCGACCACCACGAACGGCACCCGCGCGTAGCGGGCGGCGAGCGCCAGGGAGAACGTGCCGACCTTGTTCGCGACCGCGCCGTCACGCACGATCCGGTCGGCGCCGACGAGCACGACGTCCACCTGCCCACGGCTCAACAGGAAGGGACCGGCGCTGTCGACCAGCAGCCGGTGCGGAGCTCCCATGCGCGCCAGCTCCCAGGTCGTCAGCCGCCCGCCCTGCAGCAGCGGGCGCGTCTCCAACGGCAGCGCTTCCACGAGCTCGCCGCGCGCATGCAGCTCCTCGATCACCCCCAGCGCGGTGCCGCGCTCGACCGCAGCCAGCGCACCCGTGTTGCAGATCGTCATGGTCCGCACGGGCCCGCCCACCAACTCGCGCACGAGGTCGGCGCCGTACGCGCTCAGCGACCACGACGCTGCGACTTCGTCGTCGCGCAGGTCGAGAGCGGCACGCAGCACCGCGTCAACGCCGCCGTCGACACGCCCCAGCGCGAGCTCGACGCCCCGGGCCAGGTTGACCGCCGTCGGACGGGCCTCACGCACGCTCGCCACGGCCGCGGCGAAGCGGTCGGGATCGTCCGCGGGATCGTGGGCCCGTGCCGCGAGCACGACCCCGAACGCGCCCGCCACGCCGAGCGCGGGGGCGCCGCGGACCGCCAGCCGGCGGATGGCGTCGACCAGCACCGCCACGTCCGTGATCCGCAGCACCACCTCGCGCTCGGGCAGCTCGGTCTGGTCGATCAGCTCGACCGCACCGTCTGCCCAGTCGATCGTCCGCTGCACCTCGCGCCTCCACGCGGCCTGCGCCCCCTGCGAGCAGGGCGCGTCATCCCTCCCCTGCACCCTAGTGCGACGCCCACCGTGCTGGCCACACCCCCGCCCCCGCCGCGCCGCCCAGCCCGCAACACCAGCGGGCCCCACCCGCAGCGCCCCCGGGCTGCCGGTGCCGGCGACGCGCACCGATGTCGAGCAGTGCCTGGCACGCCCGGCCGGCACACTCAAGCCTGAACAACTTCTTTGTAGTTCAGGGTATGAGATGGCCAGGGGCGGCCTCGCGCGGTACGCACACCCCCCGTCTGGAGCCGCGGCTCCGGAAGCATCACGGCCGTCGAGACGCCAAGAGCATCACCCGCCAGCGGACCGGTGGTCGCGGCGTACGGTGGGCCGCGCGGGGCCTTTTCGCCGCCTCGCAGCGCGGGTAGGCGACGGTCATGGGCACGAACACCGACGTGCGCAGTGCCGCACCGCCCGGCGGGCGAGCGCCGAAGCGGGGCGGGCGCGGCGCACTCGCTGGTGCCCTGCTGCTCACGGGGATCAGCGCCGTCTGCGTCACCTGGCTCGTGCTGACCCCGCCGAACCGGGTGCTCTGGCTGGCCGCGTTCGTGGCCCGCGAGTACGGGCTCTTCTTGATCGTGGCCGCGCTGGCGGGACTCGCCGCCGTGCTGGTGGCCTGGCGTCACCGGCGGCACCCCGGACAGCGCGCCGCGCGCCTATCGCCTGGCCTCGCCGCTGACCCACGTGGCGCCGGACAACCCCCGACGCTGCTCATCCAAGGGGCGCACGACCAGATGCAGTCGCCCTATGACACCGTCGCGCTCGCCACGCGACTGGCCGACGAGGGCGTCGCGCAGCAACTGCTGTGGCTGGACCACGCCGGCCATGCCTTCCACGCGAACTGGGGCGGTTTGGCCAGCCAGATCACCCGCCCGCTGCTCGCGGGGTTCCTCGACCGCCATGTGCGCGGGGAGAGCTGACGACATGGCACGACCCATGCGCGCGGCCGGGCGGCCGGCATGAGCGGCAACGGCGGCGGTGGCCGCGCCCAGTGGGCTGCCGGTCTCGGAGACACCCGCGCCCCGTTCGCGGCGCTCGGCCTCACGTGTCAATCCTCATCCGAACGTCACTACGGGCCTCGCACTGACGTCTGGGCGCTGCTCGCCTGAGTG
>SKPY01000349.1 GCA_007119305.1 Nitriliruptorales bacterium | reverse complement strand
GAGCCGCGCCTGGCCTGACGCGCTGTCCGCCAGCCAGCTCGCCGCCGCCGAGGTTGCGCCCGTGCTGCTCGTCGAGCCGGACCGCCTCCCCCCCGAGGCCGCCGCCGTGCTCGCCCACCCTGCGGTGACCTCGGCCCGCATCGTCGGCGGCACCGCCGCCGTGTCCACCGGTGTCGCAGACGCCACCGCCGCCGCCGTCGGACAGCCGGTCAGCAGGCTGGAAGGAGCGACGCGCTACGGCACGTCGGTCGCCGCCGCTGACCGGATGCTCACCCGCGGGCATGCGGGCTCCGGCGTGGCGCTCGTGGCGACGGGGTGGAACTGGCCCGACGCGGTGACGGCCGGCACAGCCGCGGCTCGCCTGGGCGGGGTCGTCGTGCTCGTCGACGGTCGCTCCGGCAGCGTCCGCACCGAGACCCACGCCTGGCTCGCGCACGAGCGCAGCACCGTCACGGATATCCTCGCGGTGGGCGGCGTCAGCGCGCTGCACCCTGACGCCGCAGCGGCCGCAGCCTTCGCTGCCGGCCCATAGCCCACCTGTCCCCCGCAGCAGCGCCGCGCACCCGGACGCCGGGTCAGCGGGCGGTGTCGTCGCCCTTCGGCACGTCGGCCGTATCTGGGGTCGCGGCCGCGGCGAGCGTCGCCTCAGCGTCGTGTCCCTCGACGCCGGCGCGCTGGGCGTCGACGAGCGGGACGTCCTCCTCGGGCGGACCGCCGAGCACCTGGACCTGCTCGAGGAGGTGATCGATGGTCTTGCGGCGGAACGCGTCGGAGACGAGGGCGCTGATGCGCTCGGGCTCGGTCATGAACTCCGCGAGCTCCTCGGGGTCCTTGCCGAGCCGCTGAGCCTGCCGGGCGACCTCCACGCCGAGGTCCTCCTGGGTCACCTCGATGTCGGCCGCCTGTCCGATCGCGTCGACCACGAGCTGGGCCTTCACGGTCTTCTTCGCGTCCTCCTCCAGCCGGCGGAAGAGCTCGTCGCCGGACTGACCCGCCGCCTGCAGGTACTGCTCGAGCTCGAGCCCGTAGCGCTTGGCCTCGCCTTGGAGGCGGTGCAGACGGAAGTTCAGCTCGTTCTGGACCATCGCCTCGGGGACCGGCACGTCGACGAGGTCGGCGACCGCCTCGACGACCTTGCCGCGCAGCTCGCCATGCGCGTGCGCGCGCTTCGCGCGCTCGAGCTGGGAGCGGATCTCCTCGCGCAGCTCCTCGGCGGTGTCGAACTCGCTGGCGTCCTGTGCGAAGTGATCGTCGAAGTCGGGCAGGCGCTGCACCTTGACCTCCTTCACGATGACCGTGAAGTCGAGCTCCTGGCCGGCGAGGTCCCCGTAGTCGTCCGCGAGCGTGTCACTGAACTTCAGGATGGCCCCCGCCTCCGCACCGACGAGCTGGCGGTCGAGCTCGGAGCCCGTCTCGTCGGCGTCGCGCAGCTGGTAGAGGATGTCCTCCCCACTGGCCGCGTCGACCCTCTGCCCGTCACGCGAGCCGGTGATCGTGACCACCACGAAGTTCCCCACGTCGGCGCCCCGCTTCACGGTCTCCAGCGACGCGAAGCGCTCGCGCAGCTGGTCGATCTGGGCCTGGACCTCGTCGTCGGTCAGCTCCCACTCGGGGTGGGGCAGCTGCAGCTCGGACACGTCGGGGGGCTCGACCTCGGGGCGCACCTCGACGGTGGCGGTGAAGGTCGACTCCTCACCGGCGACGAACTCGTCGACGTCGAGCTCCGGCTGCGAGACGACCGCCAGCTCCTCCGCCTCCACGGCCTGCTCGTAGTAGACCGGCAGGGCGTCGCGGACGGCCTCGGCGTACAGGGTGTCCTTGCCGAGGCGGCTCTCCAGGACGCGCCGGGGTGCCTTGCCGGGCCGGAAGCCGGGGATCTTGACCTCGCTCGCGAGCCGGCGGGCGGTCTGGTCGATCGCCGCGTCGACCTCGGGGGGCTCAAGGGTGATGGACAGCTTCACCTTCGTGTCGTCGATGCGCTCGACGCTGGTCTTCACGCTGGTCCTCCTGGTCGCGCACGCACGCGTGCGCGACACGTCGATGATGGGCAAGGCGGTCCCCGCATCGTAGGGCGCACCCGGCGCTGCTGCCAGACCGCGGGCCGGACGCGGGGCGGGCCGGTAGCCTGGTAGCGTCGTTGCGGCGTCGGCCACCGCGTGGCGGCAGTCACGGCGTCGACGGGATGTGGCGCAGCTTGGTTAGCGCGCCTGCTTTGGGAGCAGGAGGTCCCCGGTTCGAATCCGGGCATCCCGACTGCTGGGCCCTCACGTCGAGGCTGCCGTGCGGGACGTCACGCCCCGCAAGGAGCTATGCCCCGAAGGAGTGCTCGATGTGGTCGAGCACCCCGGCGAGGTCCTGCTGCTGCGCCCGCACCGCCCGCCGCTCGTCGGGCGAGCGCGCCAGCACGCCGAGGATGACCGCTTCCAGGGCGAGCGGGTCGAACGGCTTGGTGACGTAGCCGTCGGCGCCGCTGTAGTAGGCCGTGAAATGGCTGTACTCGGTGCGCTGACACGTCAGCATCACGATGGGGACCGCTGCGATCCGCTCATCGCTGCGAACCTGCTCGAGGACCTCCATGCCGCTCATTCGGGGCAGCATGATGTCGAGCAGGACGAGGTCGATCTCCTCATCCGCGAGCAGGTGCAGTGCAGCCGGGCCGTCGGCTGCCTCGAACACCTCCATGCCGGCGAGGCCCATGCGCACCACCATGCGGGTCGACTCGTCGTCGTCGACAACGAGGATGCGCATCGCGCAGGTCACCTCCGTTCCCGCGGCATCTGCCGCCCGCCTCAGGATCGACGCCTACCCGCCCGACCTTGAGGGAACGACTGGCTGACCCACCTTGCTCGCCTCGGCCCCACCCGACCGTGCCGTACACTGTCCTGCGCCGGCCGCCGCCGTGTGCCCGCGGGCGTAGCTCAATGGTAGAGCCCCAGCCTTCCAAGCTGGTGATGCGGGTTCGATTCCCGTCGCCCGCTCTGCGCGAGACCCTGCTCCGTGATGAGCGGGGTCTCGCTGTTGCCGGTCGTCATGCCGCCTCGTCGCTGGCGGAGCGCATCACGCTCGGGCTAGCCCTGTCCGTGGTCGGATGGCGGTCGTCGCCGCCGCCAGCGGCGTGCGCGGCTAGCGCGTCGGGCCCCCCTCGACGTGCTCCTTGCGGCGCTGCAGGTCCTGCTCGGCCCGGCGCTCGACGACCCCGAGCGCGTCGGCGGTCTGCAGCACCACGCTGTCGACGTCGTAGGCGACGCTGAAGCGCACCTTCGTCCGGCCGTCACCCGCGTCCTCAAGACGCATCTCTCCGGCTTCCTTGATGTCGTCACCCACGGCCCGCCAGGCGATCGGCTCCTGTGGCCGCTGCTCGGCGATCTCCGCGTCTCGCGGCCGATCGGCCCGATGCTGACGCGCCAGCGAAGACGCCCGTCGCCGATCGGCTCGACCTCCTCGGCCGTCTCCATGAACTCGGGATAGTCCTCGAAGCGCTGCAGCTGCTCGTAGACCACCGGCCGGGGCCGGTCGATGACCAGCTCGCTCGTGAAGGTCTTCATCCTCATCCCTCTGGTCGGGTCACGGTCGGCGTGCCCCGTGGGCCCACCCGCCGCCGGACCGACACGACGTGCCCCCACCGTTGTCGCCGGCAAGTGCAGTCCGCGCACCGCGCGCAGTCTCAGGCCTCTTGCCCGCTGACGTTGGCGACTCACGCGTTGTGGACCCAGCGGGCCAGCTGCCTCCACCACGGGGGGACCAGCGCCCGCGCAAGCCCCGCCTGCCAGGGGCGCCAGCACCCAGTCTCACGGGACACGCCCTGCGACACCTGGCGCAACCGGACGGTTTGCTCACGCCGGGTGGCGGCCATTCCCGGCCGTGCGCTGGGGTCTAGACTCGAGCCGCGGCGTCGGCATGCACTGGTGGTCGGCGGTAGTCGATTGGCGGAGGCTCGCGGTGACCACGAACGAACACGCAATCGTCATCGGCGCACCGGCCGACGAGGTGTTCGCCTGGGTCAGCGACCTCGACGGGTGGCACAGGTGGCGACCGTCAGCGGGGCAGCTCGAGCGGACCACTCCGGGACCGGTCGGGGTGGGCACGACGTGGCAGGCCAGCGGCCGGGTGCTGGACCAAGACATCACGGTGACCGTCGAGGTCACCGCCTACGAGCCCAACGTCCGTCTCGGACTCACGGTATCGGGGTCGATCGAGGCCGAGCAGACCTTCACCGTCGAGCCGGCCACGGGCGGGACGAGGCTCGCGATGACCCTCGACTTGGCAGACGCCGACCTCGCCGAGCCCGCACGACGACAGTGGGACGCTGACCTGCACAGGCTCAAGGAGACGCTCGAGGCCGGGGCATAGGCGACACCGTGGTCGCCCGGCGTCCGGGGCTCCCGGATGCTGGCCTCGGCCCCAACGGCGCGGGCAAGACGACCACGCTCCGGGTGCTGCTGGGGCTGCTGCGCGCCGACGCCGGGCAGGTGCGGCTGCTGGGCGGCGACCCGTGGGACGATGCGGTGGCGTTGCACCGGCGGCTGGCGTTCGTGCCCGGTGACGTGGAGCTGTGGCCGAACCTGACCGGCGGCGAGGCGATCGACCTGTTCGCCCGGTTGCGCGGCCGGTTCGACCGCGCCCGCCGGGATGAGCTGTGCGCGCGCTTCGACCTCGACCCGACGAAGAAGGGCCGCACGTACTCCAAGGGCAACCGCCAGAAGGTGGCGCTGATCTCCGCGCTGGCCTCGGATGTCGAGCTGTTGCTGCTCGACGAGCCCACCGCCGGGCTGGACCCGCTGATGGAGGCGGTGTTTCAGGACTGCATCCGCGAGGCCAAGGCGGCCGGCCGCACGGTGCTGCTGTCCAGCCACATCCTCGCCCAGGTCGAGGTGCTCGCCGACCGCATCTCGATCATCCGCCAGGGCAAGATCGTCGAGTCGGGCACCCTGGCTGAGCTGCGGCACCTGCACCGGGTCACGATCACCGCCGAGACCGGCGAGCCGACCGAGCCGCTCGCGCAGCTGCCGGGCGTGCACAACTTCGAGCACATCGACGGGCAGGTGCGCTTCGAGGTCGACGGCGACCGCGTCGACGAGGCCGTCCGCGCCCTCGCACCGCTGCGGGTGCGCTCCCTGGTGGCGCATCCGCCGACGCTGGAGCAGCTGCTGCTGCGCCACTACGGCGACGAGCTCGCCGCCCGCAGCAACGCAGGGGACGACGCGTGATGACCACCACCACTGCCCCGCGCGCACCCGAGGAGACCCCGCCGCGCGCGCACGCCCTGGCCGGCACCGGCACGCTCGTGCGCTTCCTCCTGCGCCGTGACCGCATCAAGCTGCCCGCGTGGGTGGCCGGGTTCGCGCTGTTCGTCCTCTACCTCGCCGCCGCGCTGCCGCTCGCCTACGAGACCGAGGAGCAGCTCGCCGCGGCGACGCAGCTGTTCGCCGACCCCGTCGGCCGGTTGCTCATCGGCCCCGGCTACGGGTTCGACGCCCCCACCGTCGAACGGTTCGTCGCCAACGGCTACGGCCTGTACTTCTTCCTGCTGGCGACGCTGATGAGCATCCTGCTCGTCACCCGACACACCCGCGTGGAGGAGCAGACCGGACGGGCTGAGCTGGTGCACGCCAACGTGGTCGGCCGCCACGCCCCGCTGACGGCCACGCTGGTTGTGGCGGCGATCACCAACGTCGCCGCCGCCGGCATGGCCGGTGCCGTGCTCGGGGTCGCGTTCGTGCTGCGCGCCGGCGGGGACATGGCCGAGCAGGGCGGCACCGCCCTGTCGTGGGCCTCACCGCTGGCGTGGGGCCAGCAGACCGCACCGTTCGTGCTCGACTCGTGCTCGACCGCTGGTGGCCGCTGTACCTCGCGGTCGCGTTCGCCGTCGTCACCGCCGCCGCCGGGTTCGCGCTGTCCACCCGCCGCGACGTCGGCGCGAGCCTGTTCGACGTCCGCCCCGGCCGGCCGCGCGCGGCCGCGTACCTCGGCTCGCCCTGGGGGCTGGCGCTGCGGCTGCAGCGCGCCAACATCTTCGGCTGGGGGGCCGCCCTGTTCATCGGCGGGCTGGCCTTCGGCGCCTACACCGACGCGCTCATCGAGGCACTCGCCGACCTGCCCGAGGTGTTCGTCGAGCTGTTCGGTGGCGCCGAGGACATGGTCGCCGGCTACCTCGCCTACATGGCGACGTTCGTGGCCTACCTCGCCGCCGCGTTCGCCATCCTGGCCGTCCAGGGGCTGCGCACCGAGGAGACCCGCGGCCGCCTCGAGCCGGTGCTGGCCACCCCGGTCAGCCGCGGGACCTGGCTCGGCGCCAACCTGGCCGTCAGCGCCGCCGCCGTGGTCGTGCTCATGCTCCTCGCCGGGGCAGGCACCGGGCTCGGCGCCGCGCTCGTCACCGGCGACGGCCGCCACGTCTGGGAGCTCGCGATCGCCCACCTCAACCACGTCCCCGGCGTGTTGGTCGTGCTCGGCGTGGCCGCGCTGCTGTTCGGCGTCGTGCCTCGCGCCATCCCCGTGTCCTGGGCGATCGTCGGCTACGGGATGATCGTGGGCACGTTCGGCCACATCCTTGACGTGCCCGAGGTCGCCTTCGACCTCTCCCCGTTCGAGCACCCCGCCCGGATGCCCCTCGAAGCGTTCGCGGCCACCCCGGTCGCAACCCTGTCCCTGGTGGAGGCAAACCAGCACCGTGAGACCATGCTGCGGTACCACGACGCGTTCAACGGACGGGACCTCGAGACGATCGGGGACCTCGGGATCGCCGTAAGCGGGCAGCCGATCGAGGTAGG
>SKPY01000376.1 GCA_007119305.1 Nitriliruptorales bacterium | reverse complement strand
GCCTCCCAGAGCGCGGCGACGTGGGCGCACGGCCGGCCGGCCTCGCCGCACGGGCACCGCGCATCCACCCGTGCGCCGTCGCCGAGCAGGTGCACGCCCTCCTCGTCCAGCCTCTCCAGCAGCGCGTCGGGCAGCCGGCCGGCGAGCAGCGCCGCAGCGAAGCGCACCTCTGCGGCCACGACGGCGACCAGCCGGGTCCAGCTCGCCGCAGCGAGCACCGGGAGCAGCGCTTCCACGTGGTACGGGGTCGCCCGCGCCCCCTGCACGCTGGCGGACAGCCGGCCCGGACCGATGCGGAGCCCGGTCACCCGCCCCGAGCGGTAGAACGCCCGCCCCTGGACCGCGCGTCGGGCAGCGAGGTCGTCACGCTCGGTTGCGCTGGTGGGCAGCAGGTCGTGCCAGCGGTCACGCAGCAGCGCCATCAGCTCGCCTCCTCGTAGGCGTAGCCCTCGACGAGCGGGCTGGTGTCGTCCTCTAGGCTCTCCCCCTCGGCCGAGAGGGCGACGAGGTCGTGCAGGCCGTCGTCGTCGAGCTCCGTGATCCACGCCTCGCCCGCCCCGACGACCGACGCGGTGAGCTCCCGCTTGCGTTCGAGCAAGCCGTCGATCCGCTCCTCGACCGTGCCGGCGGTGACGAGCTTGTGGACCTCCACCCCGCGGTGCTGGCCGATGCGGTGGACCCGGTCCGTCGCCTGGTCTTCGACCGCAGGGTTCCACCACCGGTCGTAGTGCACCACCTGCGTCGCCGCGGTCAGGTTCAGGCCCGTGCCGCCCGCCCGCAGGCTGATCACGAGCACCGGTGGCGCGTCGCCGTCGTCGCCCTGGAACGCCGCCACCATGCGATCGCGGGCACCGGCGGCCAGCCCGCCGTGCAGGAACGGCAGCTCCGCGCCGAGGTCCGTCCCCAGCTGCGCCGCGAGCAGGCGCCCCATCTGCACGAACTGGGTGAAGACGAGCACGCGCTCGCCGGCGTCGACCGCCTCGCCGACGATCTCGCGGGCCGCCGCGAGCTTGCCCGAGCGCCCGGGCAGGACTGGGCTGCCGCCCTCCTTCAGGTACTGCGCCGGGTGGTTGCAGATCTGCTTCAGCGCCGTCAGCAGGGCCAGCACGCGGCCGCGTCGCTCCATCGCGCTGGCGTCCGCGAGCCCGCTGCCCCCGAGCACCTTGTCGACCTCGGTCTCGTACAGGCGCGCCTGCTCCGGGGTGAGCACGCATGCCACCGTCCGCTCGATCTTGTCGGGCAGGTCGACGGCGACCTCGGGGTCGTCCTTCTCCCGCCGCAGCACGAACGGCGCGACGATCCGGCGCAGCCGAGTGGCGGCGGCACGGTCACCCCGCCGCTCCACGGGGGTGACGAACTCGCGCCCGAACCGTGCGCGGCTGCCGAACAGGCCGCGGTTCGTGAGGTCCAGCATGGTCCACAGCTCGGTGAGGCGGTTCTCCATCGGGGTGCCGGTGAGCACCACGGTCTGCTCGGCGGACAGGCGCCGCGCCGCCCGCGCTCCTGCCGTCTGCGGGTTCTTGACGTGCTGCGCCTCGTCGAGGGCGACGACGTCCCAGGCCACGTCGGCGAGCGGGTCCGCGGCACGGCGCAGCAGGCCGTAGCTCGTGACGACCACCCCGTGGACCCCCTGGAGCGTGTCCGGGCGCTCCGGCCCGTGGAAGCGGGTCACCGGCAGGTCGGGGGCGAAGCGGGCCAGCTCCCGCTCCCAGTTGCCGACCACCGACGTTGGGCAGACGACGAGATGCGGGCCCTGCGTGCCCCGGCCCAGCAGATGGGCGATGAGCTGGGGGGTCTTGCCGAGGCCCATGGCATCCGCGAGGACCGCCCCGAGCCCGAGCGAGGCCATGCCGGACAGCCACGCCACGCCCCGCCGCTGGTACGAGCGCAGCACGCCCGCGAAGCCGTCAGGGCTGGCCGGCACCTCCGGCCGTTCAGCCGCCGCGCGCAAGGTGGCGACCAGGTCGCCGACCCGCCCGCCGGCAACCACCTCCACGGGAGTCTCCCACTCCGCGTCGGGGGCCAGCGCGCTCAGCGGGGCGCTTCCGGCCAGCCCGAGCAGCACGCCGTCGAGGAGCCCGACCCGCCCCCCGTCCGACAACGCGGCGAGCTGCTCGCGCACCCCCGGGTCGACCCGGAGCCACCGGCCGCGCCAGGCGACCAGCGGCACGTCGGTGTCGAGCACGCGCTCGAGCTCGTCGGGGGTGAGCGGCTCCCCGTCCAGGGTCACCTCGAACGACAGGGCCGCGTCGTCCTCCGCGTCGAGCGCGGCGAGCACGCCGCCGTCGATCTCCGCCTCTGTCGCGCCGGCGGCGTCCCGGTCGTCGTCGATGCGCACCCGCACGGACAGGGCGGGCTCGTCGATGCCGTCGGGCAGCACGACGACCACGTCGGTGCCCTCGAGCGCAGGGGCGGCTTCGGACACGAACGTCCACGCCTGCCGGCGATCGATGTCGAGGCCCTCGGGGGCCGTGCCCGACAGCGCCTCGTCGAGCGGGGCGAAGACGCGGGCGGCGCGCCCCAGGCCCCGCAGCAGCGCCTGCTGGAGCCGCACGGGGTCGACGTCGTGCCCGTCGGCGCCAGCCCACACGTGCCGGGCCGCGACCGCCGTGCCGTCCGGGGTGCGCACCGCGAAGTCGAGCCGCCATGCCCGCTCGCCAGCGGCGCTGTCATCCGGCGGCCGCAGCGTCAGCTCGGCACGCTCGGCCTGGGCGCCGCTCGCCCCGTCCAACCACGCCCGGACTCCGGCGAGCAGCTCGTCGGCCTCCTCGCGCAGGGGCACCGTCGGGTCGACCGAGTCGGTCAGGCCTTCGACCCAGCGGGCCGTCCACGGCAGCAGCCGTGCCCGTGGCCGGCGACCCGACGGCTCCGGCGTCCCGCGGCGCGCGCACCAGTCGGCGACGGCGTCGAGGAAGGACGCGATGAGCGCCTCAGCGCTCGGCACGCTGCCGTCGGCGACGAGCGCGTGCCCTGCCGGGGGCAGGGCGACCGCACAGCGGTCGGCGAGTGCCCGGCTCTCCGGGTGCCCGTCCGCGAGCGCCGTCCACGCCGCTCGCACACCCCCGTCGGGCCCACGCACGAGCGTCGGGGCGATCCGATGCGTGCGCACGAGGCGCAGGCCCAGCCGTGCGGCCCGCGACCACACCACGAGCGGGGCCGGGGGGCGCTGCCAGACCGGCAGCACGGCCTCCGGCCCTGCGAGCAGTGCGGGGAGCGCCGCCCCGAGCGGCAGCACGAGGGCAGGAACCCGCCGGCGGACCACGGTGGCGCCGTCGGGGACCGCGACCTCGACCTCGTCCGGCTCGCCGCCGGCTAGGCCGAAGCGGGCAGCGTCGTGCGCAGCGGCGGCCCCGTCGTGCGGGTGGTAGACGACGACGCGCCCGTCGGCGGGCAGCGCTGGTTGCGGCTGGAAGGTGACCTGGGCGGTGCGCAGTGCAAGACCCTCCGCGGTGTGGGGAGCCCTCCCACGCTACCCCGCCGCCGGCGGCCGGCCAACCGGCGTGCCGGGGGCAGTCGGTCGTCCATGCTGCCGCCGAGTGCTCCGGACCGCTCAGCGTTGCTCGAGCTGGGCGATGAGCTGGCGGATCGCGCTTGCGGGCACCTGGTCGCCGTCGCTGGACGCGAGCAGCTCGCGCAGCGTGCGGGCGAGCGCGATCCGCTCCGCTGACGGCTGCCGGCGACGCGGCCGGCTGCGGGCCCTGCCGGCGTGCTCGTCCTCCCCCACCTCGAACAGCGGGCGCTGGGCGGCGGACGGCCCCGCGCTGCGTGCCTCGAACTCCTCGACCGTGGTGCCTGCGAGGGCCGCGGCCCACCAGGTGAGGCCCCGGTCCCAGGAGGCCCCCGCCGGGCGCCGGTTCGGCACCCGGCCGCTGAACGCCACGTCGGCGACGACGTCGATCACCACGTCGCGGGTGAACGCGTCCGCTTCGAAGGCCTCGCGCAGGCCCTCGACGAAGCCCGCCCCGGGAGCTGTGCCGGCCAGGCGCTGCGCCGCTTCGTGGACCACGGGACGCGAGCGCTGGAACCACGCCCAGGCGTAGGCGGGCACGCGCGGGAAGGGACGTGGCTGTGAGAGCGGCTTGCGGTCCACGCGGGCTCCTCGCGGTGTGTGCGGTCCTGCCAGGGTCGCGAGGCGCCCGGCAGGGGTCAAGGATCCACGTCGGCTGGGTCGCCGAGCAGCTCGCCCATGAGCGTCCGCGTGGAGGCCAGGGCCTCGCGCAGGGTCTCCACCCCCCGTCCGAGCAGCGCCCCGTCGGCGTGGCCGTTCTGGGTCGCCGCCGTCTCGATCAGCAGCTGCGCGACGGTGAGCTCCTGCACCGGGCCGTCATGGAGGCGCTCCGCAGCCGCACGGGCGGCGGTGCTCGCTGCGGCCTCGATGCTGTCGAGCAGGGCGCTGACGCGGTCCGCGTGGCCGGGGGGCACCGGGCCTGTCGCCAACACCACGTCGCTGTCCAACCGGGCGACGAGGGTGGCCGCCGCACGCTCGTGCACCGAGTAGGTGACGTCGGCGTGCTGGGAGCCCGCAGGCACGGCGACGCCTGCCACGCACCCCTGCGACCCGGCGACGGCGAACGCCAGCGGACCGCTGCTGTCGGCACCGCAGCGTCGCTCGACGACGACCGGGTCGCGGCCCAGCAGCGCGCGCAGGCCCCCGGTCATGGCGGCGACGGCAGGCGCCCGCATGCGCCGCGTCACGCACCCCGTGTCGAGCGCGTGCAGCTCGGCCGCGAGTTCCCGCCCTGTGTCCATGCCCTCCCCGATACGCCCTCCCCGATACCCGTAGACCTTCAGCATAGCGCAGCGTAGTCCTACCCGATCACACGGCGATGGAAGCCGCGCACACCCAGCGCCCCGAACACGAGCGTGAGCCCGACGAGGCCGGCGTAGATGCCCCACGGACTCATGTGCGGGAACTGCGGCGTCAGGGCCATGCGGAAGCCCTCGGCCATGTACACGAGGGGGTTGGCCAACACGGCCCACTGCAACCACGGGATCGCATCGAGCTGGGCCCACGGGAAGTAGGTCGCGCCGAGGAAGGTGATCGGCAGGATCACCACGGAGAACATGATCGGCACCTGGTTGGGCTCCACGCTCGTGCCGAGCGCGAGCCCGAGGGCACCGGCGAGCAGGGCGGAGCACAGCGCCACGGCCACGAGATGGGGCCAGACGACCGCGAGCTGCGGGGTCTCGGCCGGCACCCACAACGCGATCGGCAGGACGATCAGGGCCGCGAGCAGCCCCTGGAGGGCGGCAGCGACGATCTTCTCGACGGCAACCCCCCAGACGGGCAGCGGAGCCATCACCCGGTCCTCGATCTCGTTCGTGTAGCCGAACTCCTCCACGAGGGGCAGAGCGACCACCTGGATGCCCTTGATGAGCACGGCGATCGCGAGGACGCCGGGTACGAGGATGTCGGTGAACGACGCGGCTCCACCGAAGCCGCGCAGGTCCTGGCCGATGCGCGGGAACACGTAGGTGAAGACGAACACGAGGAGCAGCGGCTGGCTGACCGTGCGCAGCAGGAACCGCCCGCGCTCCCGGGTCAGCACCCGCAGGTCGCGACGCAGCAGGCCCACGAACGCCACGAGGCTGGCGGCGTGCACCGACCGCTCCGGGACGAGCGCAGCGCTGGCGCCCGCCCCCGCCCTGTCGCCGGGGGGGCGCTCGGAGCGGGGGGCTGCACCGCTCACTCGCGCAGCTCCCGTCCGGTGAGGTTGATGAAGACCGTCTCCAGCGTCGGCTCCGTGACCGACAGGTCGGCGACTGGAACCCTCGCCGCCTCGGCGGCGCTCACCAGACGCGGCAAGAGCCCGTTGCCGACGTCAGCGAACACCCACACCTCGTCGTCACGGACGTCGGTGCGCACCACGCCCGCCAGCTCGGCCACGGCCTCGGCGAGCCGGGCACGCTCGGCACCGGCGTCGGCCCCGCCCTCGTGCGGGCCGGTCGTGATCTGAACGATCGTGCTGGCGTCCACCCGCTGCTTCAGCGCCGCCGGCGTGTCGAGCGCGAGGATGCGCCCGTGGTCCATGATCGCGACCCGGTCGCAGAGGCGGTCGGCCTCCTCCATGTAGTGGGTGGTGAGCAGGATCGTCTGGCCGCCGGCGTTGAACTCCCGCAGCAGGTCCCACAGGTTGATACGGCTCTGGGGGTCGAGGCCGGTGGTGGGCTCGTCGAGGAACAGCACCGCGGGGGTGTGCATGAGGGCGCGCGCGACCATCAGCCGCTGCGCCATGCCGCCCGAGAGCGTGTCGACCATCGCGTCGGCCTTGTCGGCGAGCCGGAAGCGGTCGAGCAGCTCGGCGGTTCGGTCCCGTGCGGCGGAGCCGCTCATGCCGAAGTAGCACCCGTGGAAGAAGAGGTTGTCGGCCGTGGTGAGCGAGCGGTCGAGGGTGTTCGTCTGTGGGACCACGCCGATCCGCTGCTTCGTCGCAGCCGGATGCTCGACGACGTCGAGCCCTGCGACGTGCGCGCTGCCCGCCGACGGGACGACTCGGGTGGTGAGCATCCCGATCGTGGTCGTCTTGCCGGCCCCGTTGGGGCCCAGCAGGCCGAAGAACTCCCCCGGCGCCACCTCGAGGTCGATGCCGTCGACGGCGCGGACCCCACCACGGTAGGACTTCGCCAGCCCGCGCGTCCAGATGGTGGGGGCCCGGGCGGCCGGCGCGCCGTCTGCCGCGGCGGCCGGGGAGGTCGAGGTCACGCGGGCCTCCGTGGGGTTGGTGGTCAGCGGGCACCGCCACGCAGGGCGGCACCCCGATCCTGCCGCACTCGGCCGCGTGCTGCCGCGCCTGGC
>SKPY01000254.1 GCA_007119305.1 Nitriliruptorales bacterium | reverse complement strand
GCCGCCTGCAGGCTCGCGCTCGTCTGGCCCCAGTCCCCACAGAAGTAGTGCCACCACATGCGGCCGACGAGTCCGCTGACGCGGAAGACCGGCGCCACCGGCTCCGCGAGCACCTCGTCGAGCGCCGCGCCGGCGCGCGCGGTGTCGCCGAGCTGCAGGTAGGCCTCGGCCAGCGCCGCCGCGACCTCCGCGGCGGCGTGGCGCTCACCCCGTGCGCGCAACCGTGCGCGGACCGGCTCGAGGACGGTCAGCACCTCGTGGCTGCGGCCGGTCACGCGGTCGCTCCAGGTCAGCACCATGGCCAGCCGGTGGTGGCGCTCGACGACGTCGGTGGGCAGAGCCCGGATCCACGGCTCGAGCAACACCACAGCGCTGGCGTCGAGGTCGGCGAAGGCGAGCTCGTCGATCACCGCCGCCGCCTCGTCGTGTTCGCCGGCGGCCAGCAGGTGGGGCAGCGCCCGCAGCGGGGCGAGCGCGCGAGCGGCACGACGGTGCAGCTCCCGCACCCGCTCCGCGGGCCACCGGGCGGCCAGCTGGTCACGCAGGAAGGCGGCGAACAGATCGTGCACGCGCCACGTGTCGCCGCCGTCGCCCGCATGACGGGTGAGGAACAGGTTGCGGCGGTCCAGCTCGACGAGCACCGCGCGGCTGTCGCCGCCGCCGGTGACCACGTCGCACACCTCGGGAGCAAGCTCGTCGAGGATCGCGGTCTCGAGCAAGAAGGTGCGCAGCCGTTCCGGCAGCAGGTCCAGGACCTCCTCGTCGAAGAAGGGTGCGAGCTCGGACGCCACGGCGACGACGGAAGGGGCACGCGCCCCGTGCGGTGTCCCCACCCCGGCCGCCCCCGCCCCGACCGGTCCTGCGGTGCCCACGCGGGTGGTGGCCAGCCGCACCGCAGCCGCCCAGCCCCCGCTGACCTCGAGCACCGCGTCGACCTCGTCGTCGGTGGGCAGCGCCGCATGTGCCAGCACCCGGCGCACCGCGTCGCGATCGAGGCGCAGATCGGCGAGCCCGAACTCGGTGAGCTGCCCCCGCACCCTGCGCCTGGCCAGCGACAGGGCCGGGGCCGTGCGGCTGCTCATCAGCACACCGACCGTAGGCGGCAGGTGGTCGAGCAGCAGGTCGAGGAACGCGGCCGCGGCGGGTGCGGTCACGACGTGGACGTCGTCGAGCACGAGCACGACCGGCGGCCCGTCACCGAGGTCGTTGACGAGCGCGGTCACCAGCGGCGTGGGGTCGGATACGGCCGCGTCCAGCACCCGTGCGAGCCGCCGGCCGAAAGCCGCGCCGAGCCAGCGCCGGCCGGCCTCCAGCAGGGCCGTGGCCGCGACCACGGGTTCGTTCTCCTCGGCGCTCAGACGGACCCAGATCACCGCGTCGCGGGCAGCGCCGGCCCAGGCCGCCAGCGCCGTCGTCTTGCCCGAGCCCGCCGGTGCGTGCAGCAGGGTCAGCTGGTGGGCACGCACGGCCGCGTCCAGCCGCGCCACGATCCCGTCCGCGACGACCCGCTCGTCCAGCGCCGGGGGCAGGAACTTCGTGTACGGGAAGCGCTCGACACCGTGCGACCGAAGGTCCACAGCGCCGGTGTGTCCCGCCACCTCGCTCCCCATGCGGACAAGTATGCCTGGACGCCCCGGGCCTGCACGCCGTCGATAACGTCAGGCCTGCAGCTTGCGGCTTCCGCCCATGGACGTCCTCAGGGCAGGAGCGCCTGCGGTTCGAGGGCGACGATTCCGGTCGCGCCGAGCGCGCGCAGATCCGACAGGCGCGCCCACAGGTCGTCGGCGCTGACGACGAAGTGCACCGCGACGAGGTCCTCCCGCCCGGCAAGCGGCAGCACGGTCGGCGACGCAAGTCCGGGGAACACCTCACGCAGCGCCTCGAGACGCTCACGCGGGACGTGCAGCATCACGTAGCGGTGCCGGCGGGCGTCGAGGCTGGCCTGGAGGCGCAAGGCGAGGTCGTCGAGGACGGCCGCTTCGGTACGGCGCACGAACAGCGCCTCGCAGGCGCGGATCTCCTCGACGACGCGCAGCCGGTTGCGGGCCAGCGACGTGCCGGTCTCACGCAGGTCGACGATCGCGTCGGCCAGCCCCGAGGCGCACACCCCCTCGAGCGAACCGCCCATCTCGACCACGGTGGCATCAACGCCGCGGCCCTCCAGGAAGCGGCGGGTGAGCCGCGGGAGATGGGTTGCGACCACCGCCCCCGCGAACCCCCCGACGCCGCGCGGGTCGTCGTCGCGTGCGGCGAGCACCAGGTCGGAGCGCGAGAAGCCGAGCGGGACCGCCGGCAGGTCCTCGAGCTCGTACTCCATGGCGAGGTCGGTCGCGATGAACGCCGCGTCGAGCTGCTCTGCGGCGAGTGCGGCGGCGGCGTCGCGGGGGCGCATCTCGATGAGCGACAGACCGTCGAGTCGGGCCATCGACCCGCCGCCGTGCAGCATCCCGGTCGGGTATCCGGCCGACGACAGCAGGCCGAGGCACTGCTCGCGCAGCCGGCCCCTGCTCGGCACGGCGATGACGCAGCCCTGGATCGCGTGCGCGTTCACCGGCCACCCACCCGTCGGCGGGCCAGCTCGTCGAGGACCGCGGCGACCGGCACGCCGGTGCCCACGAGCCCCGCCAGCACGTGGAAGACGAGGTCGGCGGCTTCCGCCGCAACACGCTCGGGCGCGAAGTCCTCACGGCCGCTCCGGCCCAGCTCGAGGCACAGCTCGAAGGCCTCCTCGACGATCTTGCGCTGCACCTTCTCGGTGCTGTCGAGCAGGGTCACGGCGTACGAGCCCTCGGGACGCGTGGCCAGCCGGTCCTTGAGCACCGCCTCGAGCTCGCGCAGGATCGCGGCGTCGTCCCCCGCGCCCCGCCCCGCCCCGCTCGGCGACGCGCTCACGGCTGTCCGCCGGCTTCCGTGCTGGCTGCGCCGCTCACGTGCCGATGTCGTACGAGGACAGGTAGTGCGACTGCTCCGGGGTGAGCGTGTCGATGGCCCGCCCCATGCTCGCGAGCTTCACCCGCGCAACCTCCGCGTCGATGTCGATGGGAACGTCGTGGACGCGGGCGTCGAGGTCGCCGGCGCTGCCGACGAGCCACTCGGCCGTGAGGGCCTGATCGGCGAAGCTCATGTCCATGACCGCGGCAGGGTGCCCCTCCGCGGCGCCGAGGTTCACGAGCCGGCCCTGCGCCAGCAGCACGATGCGGCGTCCGTCGCCGAGCTCGAACTCCTCGGCGTTGCGCCGCACCTCCCGGCGCGCGACCGACAGCTTCTCGAGCGCGGGGATGTCGATCTCGACGTCGAAGTGCCCGGAGTTCGCGACGATGGCTCCATCGCGCATCTGCTCGAAGTGCTCGGCACGCAGGATCGAGGTGTTGCCGGTGACGGTCACGAAGATGTCTCCGAGGCGGACCGCCTCGGCCATCGGCATCACGCGATAGCCCTCCATGGTCGCCTCGAGCGCCCGGATCGGGTCGACCTCGGTGACGATGACGCTCGCGCCGTGCCCGCTCGCTCGCGCCGCCACGCCACGACCGCAGTAGCCGTAGCCGGCGACGACCACGGTCTTGCCGGCGAGCAGGACGTTCGTCGCGCGCAGGATGCCGTCGATGGTCGACTGGCCCGTGCCGAAGCGGTTGTCGAACAGGTGCTTGGTGGGGGTGTCGTTGACCGCGATGATCGGGTAGCGCAGGGCGCCGGCCTTCTCCATCGCGCGCAGGCGGATCACGCCGGTCGTGGTCTCCTCCGTGCCCGCGAGCACCTTGTTCGCCTGGTCGGGGCGTTCGCCGTGCAGGCGGTTCACGAGGTCGCACCCGTCATCCATCGTGATCGTCGGGTCGAGGTCGAGCGCCGCGTCGATGTGACGGTAGTAGGTGGCGTTGTCCTCGCCCCGGATCGCGAAGACGCTGATGCCGTACTCCGCGACGAGCGCTGCGGCGGTGGCGTCCTGGGTGGACAGCGGGTTGCTGGCCACGAGCGTCACGTCGGCCCCGCCGGCCTTGAGCGTGCGCATGAGGTTCGCCGTCTCGGTCGTCACGTGCAGGCAGGCGGCGACCGTCTGCCCGGCCAACGGCTGCTCGGCGGCGAAGCGCTCGCGGATCCTGGCGAGGACCGGCATCGACCGGTCGGCCCACTCGATGCGGGCCTTGCCTTCGGCTGCCAGGCCGAGGTCGGCGACGTCGTGTGCAGGCAGGTTCGGCATGCGGGGGCGCTCCTTGGGGGCGTGGACACAGGGGGGACGCGGTCTGGTGCGGGCTGCGCCAGCGTACGCGGTGGCCCGCGCTCGTCGCCACCCGCCGGGGGTTGGGAGCGCCAGCTGACGCCAGCGCCGCGCCGGCGCACCCAACCCCGCCCGCAGCATGCGCCCAGCGCCCGCCCCGGTGGGGGGTGGGAGCGCAGGCGGGCGCGCTCACCCCGCCGGTGCTCCCAAGGGCACCGGCGCGGACGCTAGCCCCCGGCCAGCCGCGGCAGCACCGCTCGGACGATGGCGGCGAGGCGGGGCCCCGCATCCCGGCCGACGTCGAGCACCTCCGCGTGGTCGGTCGTCACACCCGGACGGTGCACGTTGGTGATGACCGAGCAGCCGAGGACCCGCAGCCCGGCGGCGCGGGCGGCGATGACCTCGAGCACGGTCGACATCCCGACCGCGTCGGCCCCGAGCGTGCGCAGCATCGCCACCTCGGCGGGGGTCTCGTAGGCGGGCCCGCGCAGCCCCGCGTACACCCCTTCGACGACGTCCTCGCCGACCTCGGCGGCCGCCTCCCGGGCGGCCGTGCGCAGCGCGGGGTCGTACGCGGCGGCCATGTCCACGAACTCCGGCCCGACGAGCGGGGTGGTCCCGGTCAGGTTGAGGTGATCGTCGATCAGCATGAGGTCGCCCGGGGAGAAGTCCGAGGCCAGGCCGCCGGCGGCGTTCGTGACGACGAAGGTGTCCACCCCCACGGCGCCGGCGGCACGCACGCACGCGACTGCCTGGCCGGGGTCGATGCCCTCGTAGAGGTGCACGCGCCCCTGCTGCACGAGCACCGCCACCCCGCCGAGCTCGCCGGCGACGAGGCGTCCGGCGTGTCCGGGCACGCTCGAGGTGGGCAGGCCCACCTCGGCGAACGGGACGGCGACCGCGTCGCCGACCTCGTCAGCGAGGTGGCCCAGGCCCGAGCCGAGCGTGAGCAGCACCCGCGGTTCACGCCCCTCCAGACGCTCCCGCAGCCGGTCCGCGACGGTCATGGCAGCCCTTTCTGGTTGTGCCGTTGCGCGACGCTCATGACTTGCGTGTCCGTGGTGTGGCTCCGAGCTCTGCCTTGAGGCGGTCGATGGACGCGACCGGGGTGGGATCCACCCCGCGTGCGTGCGCCGCGTAGACGCTGGCGAGATCGACCTGCGCGACGAGGCTGGCGAGACGCGCAAGGTCCGAGCGGCCACGTGCGCGGATCGTCTCCTGCCAGGCCGCGCGCTCGGCGAGCATCGCGGCCACCAGGTCGGCGCGGCGGGCGTCACGGGGCTGCTCGGCGGCATGGCGCAGCCAGACCACGCCGCGTGGGGCAGCAAGCGCGCGTTCCCACCCCACGACGGCGTTGTGGCACAGCTCCGGCACGACGCCGAGGAGCGCGTGCAGCTTGGCGTTCTCGTTGAGCTGGCAGACGCACCGCAGCGCCGCAACGGCCGCGAGCCCATCGGTGCCGTACACGACGGGCACCGCCTCCGAGGCCAGGAGCGTCCCGAGCCGCTTGGCCGGATTGGCCTCGGATGGGACGGTCCGTCCGGATGCGGCCGCGATCTCAGCGAGGACGGCGACCGCCTCGTCGAGGTCGTCGGCGAGGCCGAGCGCCACGAGGAGGGGGACGACGAGCCAGCCGAGCGAGTGGCGTGGCTGCCCGCCGCCGGGCACCCGCGCAACCGGGAAGTGGTGGGTGTCCGCGAGCTCGGCGAGCTGCCCGCCGGAGCAGATGGCCAGCACCGGTGCCCCCCGCGCGAGGGCCTCCGCGACGGCGGACAGGGTCTCCTCGGTGTTGCCCGAGTAGCTCACGGCGATGACGAGCGTGCGGGGTCCCGCCCACGCCGGCAGCCCGTAGCCCTTGTGCGCCATGATCGGCACGGCCATCCGGGGCCGGGCCAGCGCCGCGGCGATGTCAGCGGCGATGCCCGACCCACCCATGCCCGTGACCAGCACCGCGTGCACGTCCTCGAGCGCCGCGCTGGTGGTGGCGTGCGCAGCGGCGTTGCGCCACTGCTCGGCCGCCCCTTCGACGTCGGCGAGCGCGTCCTGCGGGTCGACCCTGCGGCGGCGCTCCTCCTCATCGAGCAGCGTGCTCACGAGCGTTCTTTGCGCTCCGGGTGCGTGGCCTCGTCGACCAGCATCACGGGGATGTTGTCACGGACGGGGTAGTGCAGCCCGCACTTCGTGCAGATGATGAGGTTGCGGCGGTCCTTGTACTCGATGTCCCCGTGGCAGGCGGGGCACACGAGCAGGTCGATGAGCTTGCGGTCGACAGGCACTGCTCCTCCTTCGCGTCGGCACCCCGCCAGGACGCGGCGGGGGCGCCGCCGGCTACGTTATGCGTCCCCGCGCAGCATGCCGAGGACGCGGTCCCGGATCGTCGCCATGACGGTGGCGTCGTCGCCCTCGACGTTGAGCCGCAGCAGCGGCTCGGTGTTGCTCGGTCGCAGATTGAACCACCACCGGTCACCCTCGACGGTCAGCCCGTCGCTCCAGCTCGCCTCGCCCTCGGCTGCGAAGGCCACCGCGACCGCCTTCTGCGCCGCGTCAAGGTCGGCGACCTCGGTGTTGATCTCTCCGCTCGCCGCGTAGCGGTC
>SKPY01000156.1 GCA_007119305.1 Nitriliruptorales bacterium | reverse complement strand
GGCGATCAGCAGCTGCCCGCGCACGAAGCCGCCGACCACCGTGCTGAGCTTCGCGCCCACGAGCGCGACCTCGTCGCGGTATGCCGGGGGGATCAGCCGCCGCCCCTCCCGCTTGAAGCGCGGCAGGTCGACGAGGATGTAGAAGGCGATCACCGGCCCGACCGTGATCGTGATGAGGAAGAAGACCGCACCGCGCGCGACCCCGGACAGCCCGATGAGCAGCGCGATCAGCGCGTCGCGGTTGGCCGTGTCGGTGATGAAGCCCTCGATCTGCTCGCCGAGCGCGTTCACGTCGAGCATCCCGGCGACGTCGATGTCCAGCCCCAGGCGCGCGACCCCCGTCTGGACGGCGTCGATGAGCTCGTTGCCGATCTCGGGTGCCGCGTCGCCGAACTCCGCGAGCTGGGCGGACAGCAGCGGCACGACGAGCGCGGTCAGGCCGGTGAGCACCCCGGCGACCGCCAGGTACGTGAGCGCGGTGCCGAGCAGGCGGGGAATGCGGTGGTGCTCGAACCACGTCACGATCGGGTTGAGCAGGTAGACGATCAGCAGTGCGAGCAGGGTGGGCGCCAGGATCACCGCCAGGGGGCGGTAGAGCAGCCAGATGCTGACGGCGGTGAGCGCGACGACCCCGACGGCGAACCACACGCGGTAGGTCAGCCGCTGGAGGCGGCTGAGCTTGGGCTCGCCCGGACGCATGAAGCGATGGTAGCGGGACTCGATGGTCATGGGTCCTGGTCAGCCGTCCCACTCAGCGACGGCCACCTCCTGACTGCTCGGGGGGTCCGGCTCGGAGCTGGCGCTGCGCGCGGTGAGGGCCGCGGCAGCGGTCGCTGCGGCGAGCACCAGGAGGACGAGCAGTGCTTTGCCCGCGGCGACGAGCAGCGACCGCCAGAACGCGCCCCGGTCAGCATCCGCGTGGCGGCCCACCTGCCCTACCCGTCGGAGCGATGACCCAGCGCTCGAGCGGTGCGCTCGCGGGCCCGGCGGTCGCGACGGCGACGCAGCCGGGTCACCACGAGGGGATCGTAGGCGGCGGCCGCGGGCTCATCGAGCAGGCGGTTGAGCAGCTGGTAGTAGCGGGCGGCTGACACCTCGAACCGTTCCCGGATCGCCTCCTCCTTGCGCCCCTGATGGGCCCGCCAGTCGCGCTCGAAGTCGAGCAGCGCCCGCTCGCGGGCCGACAACCCCGAGCTACGCGCTGTCACCGGCAGGTCGGCTGGCTCGTTCACGTTGGCTCCCGGGACGCTACGGTGTCGCGTCGAGGGTATGCAGCCCGGGGGGTCTACTCAAGGAACCGCGACGGCGCACGCGGCGGCCGTCGGCCGCCCGCAGCAAGCCGAACGGCCCCTGCGCAGCGGGACGATCGCCTGCGGCCCCGGACCCGCCGATGCGGTTTGCTGGAACCCCCGAGGCGAGGAGAGGTGACGACGATGGACCGGATCGTGGTTGGACTCGACGAGTCGGAGGGCTCACACCGCGCGCTCGAGTGGGCAATCGAGGAAGCCGGCCTGCGCGACGCCACGCTGCGCGCCGTCCACGCCGTGCCGTCGAGCCAGACCTACTTCCCGTACTCCGCCGTGGGCTTCGAGGACGCGCAGCGGCGGGCGGAAGAGGCGCAGCAGGAAGCGCAGCAGGCGCTGGACAAGCTGCTGGCGGAGGCCACCGCCGGCAAGGACGTCACAGTCGAGCGGGCGACCCCGGTCGGGCTGCCGGCGGACGAGCTCGTGCGGGAGTCCCGCGACGCCGAGCTGCTCGTGGTCGGCTCGCGGGGCCGGGGCGGGTTCCGCGGCCTGCTGCTCGGCTCGGTCAGCCAGCAGGTCGTCCAGCACGCCCACTGCCCCGTGGTGGTCATCCCGGCAGAAGCGCGGTAAGGCGCCGGCCGCACCGAAACGCGCGGTCCACAGATGCTCGGGCCGCCCAGGCCCACTTCGGACCGATCAAGGTGTCCGAGGGGCCACCGACCGTGAGGACGATGGCGCATCGCTCCCAGACCCGCTGCGCTACCCTCCGGGGAGCAGTAGCCGCAGGTTAACGCCGGGTTAGCTCAGCAGGCAGAGCAGCTGTCTTGTAAACAGCAGGTCGTCGGTTCGACTCCGACACCCGGCTCCACCCTCTGACCAGGCATTTCGCGCTCACGAGCCGTCTGAGACGCCGCCGCAGCACGCCCGTCAGGCGTTTCGTGGCAGGCTCGTGACAAGCCTCGTCGAGAATCGCCGTTCGGGTCGAGGCCTGGCGCGTCTCCGGCCGCGACGCCGTCTGGCGGTGGTCGTGATGGGCGCCGGCGGCCGAGCGGGCGACCGCGACCTGTGCCTGCGCAACGACCGCCGCCTGGGCGTCGTCAACGGCGCTCGCGGCGCCGTCGAGCGCGTCGACCCAAGTGGTCCGCCCTGCCGGGTCAATGACCATGGGGTCGGCATTCACGCCGAGCTCGGTGATGCAGCGGGTCATGAACCGGCCGAGCGGGTCGTCACCGACCCGTGAGCAGAGCGCGGCGGTGAATCCGAACCGGGCGGCAGCGACGCAGACGTTGAGCTCGGCCCCCGCGACGCGGGTCAGCAGCTGCGGCCCGGACCCCAGCGGTGCGCTGTCGACGGGTTCGAGCAGCACCATGGCTTCGCCCAGCCCGACGATGTGGCTGGGGTCATAACCACCGCCGCCGCAGGTCGTCGCGGACGAGCGCCGCGGGCGAGGCGATGCTCAGCCTGCCGTCCCCCAACACCACGACGTCAGGTGGCCGGTGCGGCGTGAGCGCCCAGCAACCGGTCCACGACGGCACCGCAGCGCTCGACGGCGGCAGCGAAGAGCCGCGAGCCGATCTCCGCCGTCGCGGCGGACGGCCGGCCGATCACCCCCGTCGGGTTCAGCTCCTCGAACGGTCGGATCACGGCGACGCGGTCAGGGCCGAGCAGGTGCGGGTCCGGCCAGCGTGACGGGGTACCGCCCACCGGGATGTCCCCCTCGCTGACGGCATCCGGCCACAGGTGCAGCACGAGCGAGGTCTCGAGAGCACAGGCGTGACCGAACGCGGTCACTGGCTCATCCACGAGCTCGGACGCGACGGCGGTGATCTGGTCGATGTAGGTGAACGCGCCCACCCGTACGCCCTGCTCGGCCAGCTCGGCCGCAGCCACCTCGAGGGCGCCCTTGTTGCCGTAGTGGCCGTTGCACAGGATGGGCAAAGCACCATGCGCAGCGATCGACGCGCACACGTCGACCAGCAACGCGGCGAACGTCGACGGACGCACGGAAACCGTCCCCGGGAAGGCGGCGTGGTGCCAGGAGCAGCCGTACGATACCGGCTCCGCGAGCAACACGTCGTCGCGCGTGGCGGCGACGGCACCCGCGACGGCGTGCGCCAGGAACACGTCGGTGCCGAGCGGGAGGTGCGGACCGTGCTGTTCGACGGACCCGGTCGGCACGATGACCGCACGGGCACGGCTCGTGCTGCTGCGCCGCCAGGCGAGGGCGTTGCCGTTGGGTGCCAGGGTCATGGACTGCTCCTGCTCGCTGGGTGGGGGCACGCGCCGTCACGAATTGGGATGCCCGCCCGGGCTCGACTGCTCGATCACGATGCTCTTGAGCTGCGTGAGCGTGAGCAGGGTCGTCTTGCCGCCGAGCCGGCCCACGCCGCTGCGCTTGCCCGAATAGCCGCCGAACGGGGTGAGGCCATCCCAGTACGCCGCGTGCTCGTTGATGTTGACGACCCCGCACTCGAGGCGTTCTGCGACGGACAGAGCCTTCCCCAGGTCGCCGCTGAACACGGCACCGCACAGGCCCAACTCGCACGCGTTCGCGACCTCGACTGCCTCGTCCAGGTCGGTCACGGTCAGCACAGGCGCGATGGGCCCGAACGTCTCCTCGAGGTTCAGCAGCGCGTCGGGGGTCACCGCATCCACGACCGTCGGCTCGTAGAAAAGACGCGTCGGGAAGCCGTCCGCCCGCCGACCGCCCGCCACCGCGAGCGCACCCTTGTCCAGGGCGTCTTGGATGTGCTCCTCCATCTTCGTGGCGACCGCCTCGTTGTTGAGGGGGCCCATGGTGGTGGCGTCGTCCAGGGGGTGGCCCAGCCTCACAGACCCAGCCGCTTCGGCCAGTCCCTCGACGACCGCGTCGTGCACACGCTCGCCCACGAGGATGCGCTCGCTGGACTGGCATATCTGGCCGGCGTTCATGTAGCAGGCCTGCGCGGTCGCGGGGATCGCGTGCGCGAGGTCGGCGTCGTCGAGGATCACCGTGGGGCCGTTGCCGCCCAGCTCCAGGAGCTGCGGTTTGGCGCCGGCGCGTTGGGCGACGATCTCGCCGACCTGTGCGCTGCCGGTGAAGCCGATCGCGTGCGTGCCCCGGTTCGAGACGATCTCGTCACCGACCTCGGCGCCTCCGTGCACGAGGTTGACCGCCCCGGGAGGAACGCCAGCTTCGGCGATGCAGTCCATCAGCGCGGCCGCGATCTGCGGGGTCGTCGGCGCCGGCTTCCACACCACGGTGTTGCCCGTGGCGATCGCCGCAGCCAGGTACTCGCTTGGGATCCCGATCGGAAAGTTCCACGGTGTGATGACGCCCACGACGCCGTGGGGCTGTCGGAGCGTCAGGACCCGCTTCGACGGGTCCCGGCCGGCGAACGTCTCGGTCGACAGCTGGCCGATGGCCGCAGCAGCGTCACGATAGAGCTGGGCGGCGAACGCGACCTCCGCCTGCGCCTCCGCAAGGGGCTTGCCCTGCTCCAGGGAGAGGGTCTCCGCAAGCGGGCCGCGGCAGCGGTCGATCTCGCTTGCCACGGCGTTGCAGAGCGCGGCCCGCTCGTGCACGCCGCGCCCGGCCATGCCGTGCCGGGCTGCCCCCGCGGCCTCGATCGCCGCCCTCGCGTCGTCGCGCCCCCCGCTGGCGACCAGGGTGTGGACCTCGCCCGTGACAGGGCTCGCCACCTCCGTGATCTCCCCGGCCAGCGCGTCCACCCAGGTGCCGTCGACGTGCATGCGCACAGTCGTCGCTTCGCCTGCCATTGGCTCCTCCTGTCAGTCGTGCGTCAATGACCGGACCAAGCCCGAGGTGATGTACCGGCGGAACACCACGGCGAAGAGCAGCGCCGGCACGACGGCCATCACGATCCCGACGCTCATGAGCGTATAGCTGGCGTCGGGGTTGCCGGCGATCGCTGCGATCATCACCGGGATCGTCTTAGCGTTCACGGTCGATGTTGTCAGCAGGGCGAACAGGAACTCGCTGTAGCTGAACAGGAAGCTGAAGGCGGCCACGGCGGCGAGGCCCGGCGCGGCGAGCGGTACGACGACGCGACGCAGCGCGCCGAGGCGTGTACAGCCATCGACGAGCGCCGCCTGCTCGATCTCGATGGGCAGCGAGCGGAAGTACATGGTCAGGATCCACACGGTCAGGGGCAGGGTGAAGGCGCTGTGGACCAAGATGAGCGCGAGCTTCGTGTCGAGGAGCCCGAGCTGCCGCAGGATCATGTAGGTCGGGACCGCCACGGCAATCGGCGGCAGCAGGCGGCTGCCGAGCACGAAGTAGAACGCCATGAGGCGACCGCGGAACTCCTCACGGGCGAGCGTGTACGCCGCGATCGTGCCGAAGACCAGGTTCACCAGGACGACGCCGACCGCGATCGTCACGGAGTTGCGCAGGCCCCACGGGAGCACCCTGGCCTCCTGGGTGACCGGGCTGCGCAGCAGCGCACGCGCTTCGTACGCAGCGGGGATCTGACCGGTGAAGACATATCGGTAGTTCTCGACCGACACGGGCTGGGGCACCCAGTCTGGCGGCCGGCGGACGATCGCGGCCTCGCTTTGGAGACTCGCGCTGAACGTCCACACGAATGGGAGGAGGATGATGGCGGCGAGCACGATGCCGCAGACGATGAGCAGTGCCTTGAAGACGGGGCGCTGCCGCGTCACAGCGCCTCCTCGGGTTTCAGCACGCGTAGGTACAGCACGATCAGCAAGACGAGCGCGATGGCCATGATGAACGACAGTGCCGCGCCGCGACCGAAGTCGAGGAAGCGGAAGGTCGTCACGTAGGTGAACCACGAGAACAGCGTCGTCGCAGACCCCGGTCCGCCGCCGGTCATCACGTACACGAGGTCGAAGACCGCAAGGGCGATCATCGTCTCGTAGACGAGCACGATCAGCAGCGGTGCGCGCAACAGGGGCAGGCTGATGTGACGGAAGCGACTCCAGGCGCCGGCACCGTCCAGGCTCGCCGCCTCGTGCAGTTCGTCGGGAATGGCCTGCAGCCCTGCGAGGAAAAGGATGGCGGCGAGCGGGAATTCCCTCCAGACGTGCGCGAAGACCACCGCCGCTCGCGCCCAGTCGGGATCGCTCATCCAGGAGCGGTAGCCGTCGATGATACCGAACTGGAGCAGCAGTCCGTTTATGGCACCGAAGTTGCCGTGCAGCATCAGCCTCCACATGATCCCCGCGGAGACCAGTGGGATGGCCCACGGCAGGATGACGAACACGCGGAGCAACCGCACACCCGGGAAGCTCTGGTGCAGCAGCAGCGCGACGGCCATGCCGGCGAAGACGACGAGCGGCACCGTGGCGGCCGTGAACAGCAGCGTGTTCGTGGCCGAGGAGCTGAACATCGGTTCGCCGACGACCTGCTCGTAGTTGCGCAGGCCGACGAAGGGATGGATGCCCGGACGGGTGGCCACGTTCTGACGGACGCTCGTGACGGCTGCATGCGCGAACGGGTAGAGCGTGAACAGCCCGATGATGGCGAGCACAGGGAGCATCGCCAGCCACAGGCTCGACTTGCGTCCCATGCGGCCGCGGGGTGCGCGCTCCGGGCTGGCCGACGGCCGAG